>DATBKR010000165.1:0-11664 GCA_036555805.1 Hyphomicrobiaceae bacterium
GCCCTGGCCGATGCGCGCGCCGTTGAAGGAGAACCAGGCGCCCGATTTCTCGACGATGCCGGCGCGCACGCCCAAGTCCACCAGCTCGCCGGTCTTGGAGATGCCCTCGCCGTACATGATGTCGAACTCGACCTGCTTGAAGGGCGGGGCCACCTTGTTCTTGACGACCTTCACACGCGTCTGGTTGCCCACCACCTCGTCGCGCTCCTTGATCTGGCCGATGCGGCGGATGTCGATGCGGACGGAGGCATAGAACTTGAGCGCGTTGCCGCCGGTGGTCGTCTCGGGGTTGCCGAACATGATGCCGATCTTCATGCGGATCTGGTTGATGAAGATCACCATGCACTTGGACTTGGCGATCGAGCCCGTCAGCTTGCGCAGCGCCTTGCTCATCAGGCGCGCCTGCATGCCGGGCTGCAGATCGCCCATCTCGCCTTCCAGCTCGGCCTGCGGGGTGAGCGCGGCCACCGAGTCCACCACCAGCACGTCCACGGCGCCGGAGCGCACCAGCGTGTCGGCGATCTCCAGGGCCTGCTCGCCGGCGTCGGGCTGGGAGATCAGCAGGTCTTCCACCTTGACGCCCAGCTTGCGCGCATAGACCGGATCGAGCGCGTGCTCGGCGTCGATGAAGGCGCCGATACCGCCCTTCTTCTGCGCCTCCGCCACCACGTGCAGCGCCAGCGTGGTCTTGCCCGACGACTCCGGCCCGTAGATCTCGATGACGCGCCCGCGCGGCATGCCGCCGATGCCGAGCGCGATGTCGAGGCCCAGGGAGCCCGTCGACAGCGCCTCGACCTCGATGCGCTCGTTGGCGCCCAGCCGCATGATCGAGCCCTTGCCGTGCAGCTTCTCGATCTGCGCGAGTGCCGCCTCCAGCGCCTTCTGCTTGTCCATGCTACCCCCTTCGACGACACGCAGTTGCGGCTTGTCCATGGGCTGGCCCCTTATTTCACGAGTTGCAGATGGAGGCAAAAACGCGACTCTGTTGGATAGATGTACACTGTTTGTTCTCCATGTGCAATAGGCAGAAGACGGCTCCCACAGCCGGCGCCCAAGTCGCCGATTGGTTACGCGAGTCGCGAGGGAATGGGCAGGGGGGACGGGGAAATCGGAGCCGCTGGCCCTTTGCCTAGGGCTTGGCAATGTCCTGGCCGAAGACAATGCGATGCCCGTCGGGCGTGGCGACGACGACCTCTCGCATCCCGTAGGCACGGTCGGCCGGCGGCTCGAGAACGATGGCGCCGTTCGCCACGAGCTCGGCGTAAAGACGATCCACGCCATCGGTGTTGAGGTAGGCGAACCAGCTGTGCGGCCCGATCTCGGCGGCAGGGGCCGCCTCCGGACATCTGCCCAGCATGACGCGCACGCCGTCGCGCCGGACGAGACGCCAATCGGTCGCTTCGGGCCATTCGCGGATGAAGCCGAGGGCCTCGCAGAAGTATCTCGCGCTCGAGTCTATGTCTCGCACGGCAAGGACGTGCGCCCAGGGAGCGATCTTCGTGCGTAGCTCGCCGTCTTGGCCCTGCGCCATGGATCAGTGCTCCCGCCTGAACAGCATCGGCAGCGCGGACTACCGCCCCTCGCGCAGGCGCTCCAGCAGGTCCAGCGTCGGATAGGAATCGGCCGCCAGGCCGAGCTTCATCTGCACCGCCTTCACGCTGCCACGCGTGGCCGCGCCCAGCCGGCCGTCGATCTCGCCGACCTCGTAGCCGCGCCGCGCCAGCAGCTGCTGCAGCTCCTTGATCTCCTCGTAGGTCAGCTCGGGGATGGGCCGGCTGCCCCGATGCACGGGCGGCGCACCGGCAAGCCGGCTGCCGAGGTAGGCCACCGTGAGGCAGTAGTTCAGCGACTGGTTCCACTGCAGGTAGACCTGGAAGTTCGGGTAGGCGAGGAAGGCCGGGCCGAAGCGCCCCATTGGCAGCACGAGCGAGGCCGGCAGGGCGTCGGCAGGCAGCGGCCGGCCGTCGGCCGAGGTCACGCCCCAGGCGGCCCATTTCGAGCGCGGGTGCTGCACGGCGAGGTCTGCCTGGTCCCACGGCAGGTTGCCCGGCACCCGCACCTCCTGCAGCCACGGCTGGTCGCGCTTCCACCCCAGGTGCACGAGATAGTTGGCGGTGGAGGCGATCACGTCGGGCACGCTGGAGATGAGGTTGCGGCGGCCGTCGCCGTCATAGTCCACCGCGTGCTGCAGGTAGATCGAGGCCAGGAACTGGGTCTGGCCGAGCTCGCCGGCCCACGACCCGATCATCTCATCGGGGGCGAGGTCGCCGCGGTCGACGATGCGCAGCGTGTCCATCAGCTCGGCGCGGAATTTGTCGCTGCGGCGACAGTCGTAGGCGAGCGTGGCCAGCGCGCGCAGCACGGGGAACTTGCCCATGCTGCCGCCGTAGTCGCTCTCCAGCGCCCACAGCGCGGCAATGACGGGGCCCGGCACGCCATAGTCCTTCTCGACCCTGGCGAACAGCTCGTGGTGCTGCTTGAGCCGCGCCTGGCCGGTCTGGATGCGGTTCTTGGAGATGAGCTTGTCGGAGAACGACAGGAAGCTCTGTGAGAAGAAGCCCTGCTTGCGGTCGCGGGCGATCACGGCCGGGTCCAGCGTGACGCCGTCGAGCGCGGCGGACACTGTGGCACGCGAGATGCCCGCGGCGATGGCCTCCTTGCGGAAGGCCTCCAGCCAAGCATCGAAGCTGCCGGTGTTGCGGCAGTTGGGCGGCGCCAAGGCGGGTGCCGGCGGTGGAGCTGTCGTTTGAGCGGATGCCCCGGGTACGGCCGCATACGCAAGTCCGACCACGGCAACCGCCAGCACAAGCACAGCCCTGCCGCGATGCATGAGCGCCCTCAAAGGGATAAGACGCCGGCGCGGGCGGGCTTGGCTTGCCTGCACGCCGCCGGCCGGGAATCTGTGCGCGTCAGCCTTCGGGGCAAAGCTCGAAGGCCTTGTCAAGCGCCTGCGCCTGGTTGGGGTATTCCGCGGCGATCTTGCCGTTCTTGGCGTAGGCGGCGATGAACGCCTCGGCCTCGCGCGCCTCCGACCCGGCATTGACGTCGAGCACAGTGAAATTGACGACCTGGTCGGCCAAGGAGCGGATGATAATCGACTTCTGGCCGCCGTAGCTGGCGGTCCAGACCCGGCACTTCTGGTTGGCGGGGGGCGGTACGGCCGCCTCCGGCGCGGGCTTCAGCTTGGCGGCGCCGGCCGCCGCCGCGCCGGCGAGCGCAACTCGCGTGCCGCCGGCCCCCCTGTCA
The DNA here is from genome assembly GCA_036555805.1 of Hyphomicrobiaceae bacterium. Lineage (GTDB taxonomy): Bacteria > Pseudomonadota > Alphaproteobacteria > Rhizobiales > Hyphomicrobiaceae > AWTP1-13. The sequence goes on from DATBKR010000165.1 coordinate 3,247, forward strand.
CCGGTCTTGTCTGCGGTCCTGTCGCCTGCGCCCGGCTTCGGGGCGGCGCCGGTCTTGGCGTCGCTCTGGGCGCCGGCACTGGCCTTGGCGTCGAAGCTGGCCGGCGCTGCCGACGTGGTGCCCGCGGGCGCCGTGCCGATGGGCGTCGCGGCCGGCTCCTCCTGCGGGGCGGCGGGCGGCGCCGGGTTGAGGACCTTGTAGGGCGCCGATGGCGCAGCCGATGCAGCAGGCTCGACAGGCGGTTGGGGGGCTCCCAGAGCCGAGCGCCCCTGCTCCTTCTCGGCCTTGGGCTCGAACACGCGCTGCACTAGCTCGGCGCCGAGCGCGAGCACCGACGACGGCGCCGCGTCCGTCGTCTTGGCGGGGGCACTGGCTGCGGCCGTGGCGGCGCCCGTATCCTTGCCGGCCAGTGCACGCGCCTCCTGCACCAGCTGCGGGCGCGGGTCCGGCGTGCGGCACACGTCCGCCTGGAAGCGATCGGCGACCGTCTGCATCATGCTCACATAGTGCCGGTTGCCGGGCGCCCACTTGGCGGCGAGATCGGTGTAGGTGATGGGCCGCCGGAACGACTGCTGCCAGGCGTTGAGGATGCCCCACTCGTGCACCTTGCGGGTGCGCTCGGCCACGGGATTGGCCACCGGATGCCCGGCATAGAGCAGCACGTGCTCGATGTGGGCGCGCACGCCCTTCTCGATGTCCTTGAAGCTCTCGCCGTGCTCGCCGCCGCCCGTGGCGCCCAGGCCGGCGAAGTTGTTCTGCTCGGGCCGCACGTCGCCGTGCCGGTTGCCGCGCCAATAGCTGAGCGCGCCGGTCTCCAGGACCATCTGGTAGAACGCGTAGTCCCAGCGCACGCCGAACTCTTCGCCGAAGCGCATGTACTGGGTGGCGATGCCGTCGTAGCGCGGGTTGAGCTCGGGGTTGCGCTGCTTCAGGAACGCCATCAGCCGGCCGGGCGTGACGCAGGCCGGCACCGCGTTATCGGGCCCCGCCATGATCGCGGGCAACTCGGGCCCGGCGGCCGAAGCGAATGGCGCTGAAATGGCAATGAGGATGCCGAACGCCCCTACTCTACGAAGCATGGTCCCACCCGATTTACCGGCCGAGCCAGGGCCCAGGCCGTATTGTTTATGGGCCCTTAACACTTAAAGGGCCGTTACCACCCTCATCCGGGCTGCGCCGGTGCCTGAGCTGTCCCGCACCGCCCGCCGCACCGCCCCTCCGCGGCCCGACAAGGCTGGCAGCGCGCTGATCTTCAAGAGATTTGGGGCACGGGTGTGGCAAAGGGGCCAGACCCTGCCGGTCTGACCCCATTCCGCAACCGGCTTCGGAGCTCTGGGGTCAGACCCGCAAGGTCTGACCCCGCTCGCGCTCGATCTCGATGCCGACGCCCTTGCACGAGTGGGCCACGTCGGGCTTCTCGATGCGCACGCGCACGCGCTCCACGCGCGCGTCGGAGAGGCACTGGCGGGCGATCCGCTCGGCCAGCGTCTCGATCAGGTTTACGTGCTCGCGCTCGGCCAGCATGACGATGTCGTTAACCACCTTGCCGTAGTCGAGCACGTCGGCCAGGCGGTCGGAGGTGCCGTCGTAATCGTCGCGCACCCACAGGTCGGCCGAGATCAGGATGCGCTGCTGGTAGCGCTTCTCGTGCTCGTAGATGCCGATGCTGCCCACGGTCTCCAGATCGCGCACGAACACGCGCCGCAGCCGGTGGGCGCGGGCCTCACGGCCGGCGCCCGCGCCGATCGGGCCGGACTCGGCCGCAGCCCTCTTCCTCTGATGCGTGGTGGTGCCCATGAGACTGCTCAGCCGCGCGGGGCACGCCTCACGTCGGGCGTATCCCAGGCCAGGTGCTGGCCCCCGTCGAGGGCGATCATCTGCCCGGTCATCGCCGGCGCGGCGAGGATAAAGCGGATGGCATCGGCGATCTCTTGGGGCGTGGTGCCACGGCCCAGGATGGTGGCCTCGCACTGGCGCCGGAACTCCTCCTCGGTCTGGTGCGCGCTCTTGAGCACTGGGCCTGGCCCGATGGCGTTGACGCGCACGCGCGGGGCCAGCGCCTGCGCCAGCGTGCGGGTGACGTTCCACAAGGCCATCTTGGAGGCGGCGTAGGAGAAGAAGCGCGGCGTGGGTTTCCACACGCGCTGGTCGATGAGGTTGACGACGTTGCCGGCGGCGCCCTCGGGGATGCCGGCGGCGAACGCCCGCGCCAGGAACACTGGCGCCTTGACGTTCACCGCGAGTTGCGTGTCCCACACCTTGGGATCGAGGCTCCTGATGTCGTCGTAGACGAACATCGAGGCGTTGTTGACGAGGCAGGTCGGAGCTCCCAGCGCCGCCGCGCACGCCGGCACCAGGCCCGCGACCTCGCCGGCGTCCGCCAGGTCGGCCTCCAGCACCGCGGCAGCCCCGCCGTGGGCGGCGATCTCAGTGGCGAGCTCATCGGCCTCCCGCCTGGAGGCGCGGCAGTGCAGGCCGACGCGCCAGCCGTCCGCGGCAAAGGCCAGCGCCAGGGCGCGCCCGATGCGCTGGGCAGCGCCGGTGATCAGCACGGTGGGGGCTGATGGCATGTCCCGGTCTCCCTGCGCACCGGAGTGCGCCTTCTTCTCGTCCATACATCGCCACAATTGCCCTGGGAACGCGCAAAAAAATAGCATGGAACTGATTGCTTCTTAGGCAAGATCCGCCCGCGAAGTGGTCGCTCCCTCTGAAGTGTTGCTCGCCCGGCACGGCGTGTCTTCCTCCTTCCTTTGGAGGACCAAATGTTGTTGCGCAACGGAGCTGCCATAAACCATAACCGCCGCACGACGAATCGGTAGGGAAGCCACAATGTCAATCAGAACTGCAAGTTTGGGGGCTGTCTCGCTTCTGGCAGCGGCAGCATTCGCCGGTCCGGCCCTCGCCGACGGCATGCCCGGCCACGGCCGGATTGCCGGGCCGGCGCCCGAGAGCCGGACGTGCTCGACCACGGGCAACGTCGGCCTGACGACAGACTACGTCTTCCGCGGCATCTCGCAGAGCAACGAGAATGCTGCTGTCCAGGGTGGCGTGGATTTCAACTGCGGCAGGTTCTACGCGGGTGTGTGGGCCTCTAGCATCTATGCTGACGAAGGCACCGCCGAGGTTGACCTCTACGGCGGCTTCAAGCACACAACCGGCCCAATCAACTGGGACTTCGGACTCATTTACTACGCCTATCCGGGCGAGCCGTCGCCTTCGTCCTTCGGATTTGGCAACTACCTTGAGTTGAAGGTCGGCGCGAGCGGCGACATCTGGAAGGGCGGTACGCTTGCCGGCACCGTGTTCTACTCGCCCGATTACCTCGATTTCTTCGGATCCACCTGGACCTTGGAGGGAAGCTTCACGCAGGCCCTTCCAAAGGTTGGCATGTTCAGCCCGTCGCTCAGCGCAACGATCGGCCGCTCGTATATCGACAAGTTTGGCGGCGATGCAGACTATTCCTACTGGAACATCGGCTTGACTGTCGGCTTCCTTGAGAGGTGGTCGGTCGACGTCCGCTACTGGGGCACCGATGGCGAGGGGTTGGCTGATACGTTCCTGGCCGATGATCGCGTCGTCGGTACGGTGAAGTACACCTTCTGATCTCGGAGCAGAGCTTTCCGACGGTTCCGGGCCCCGCAAGGGGCCCGTTTCCGTTTGGGGCGCGCCTCTCCGCGCAGTCTCCCTCTCCCCCACGCGTCTGCGACCTCGCCCGTTATCTAATAGTCGTTGATCCACAGAGCTCCGTTGCCCCGCCGGCACGGTCTTTTCCTGCGCTTGCACGCCGCGCCCTATTCAGGTTGCGCACCGGGTTTTCACACGCACAGGCTGTTGCAAAACGGGAATCGGCGGGGGATGCGAAGAATGAACTGGCCCATCGCGAGATCTGCGCGCTCAGAGGCTGCCGCTGCACTGCTGGCGGCGGTCCTGCTCGCGGCTCCGGCGCTTGCCGACGGGCTGCCGACGCGCGGCCGGGTGCCCGCCGCCCAGCAGCCACAGCCGGAGCAGCGGACGTGCACGCTCTCGGCCAACGCGGCGCTCACCACCGACTACATCTTCCGCGGCTTCTCGCAGACCGCCGAGGGGCCGGCGGTGCAGGGCGGCTTCGACGCCACCTGCAGCCCGCTCTACGGGCTCTACGCCGGCGTGTGGGCCTCGAGCCTCGATTTTGCCGGCGGCCACGGCGGCACCTTTTCCATCGACACCCTCTACGACGCCAGCGTCGAGATGGACGGGTACGCCGGCATCAAGCCCAAGACCGGGCCGGTCGCCTGGGACCTCGGGGTCATCTACTACTCCTACCCGGACGCCCTGGATCGCAGCCTCGGCTTCGGGCACCGCTCGCTGAACTACGCCGAGCTGAAGCTGGGCGCCAGCGCCGAGGTCTGGAAGGACGGCACGCTGGGCCTCACCGCGTTCTACTCGCCCGACTACCAGCTCGAATCCGGCCGCACCTGGACGTTCGAGGCCGGCTTCGTGCAGGCGTTCTCCCCGATCTGGATGGTGACGCCGTCGATCAGCGCCCTCGGCGGCTTTCAGACCAACCGCGGCACGGCCAGCTACCGCTTCACCTACGGCAACGGCGAGGACCAGTATTTCTACTGGAACGCGGGCCTCACCCTGGGCTTCCTTGAGAAGTGGTCGCTCGATCTCAGGTACTGGGACACCGACCTGTCCAACGCCGGCCACTTCTGCGACGGCGGCGCCACCGGCACCTTCCAGTGCGACGCCCGCTTCGTGGCCACCCTGAAGTTCACGTATTGACGGCCCGGGTGAGACCCCTCGCCACAGGGGTCAGACCCCTCGCCCACGCGATTGAATTTTTTCAGCAGGCTGGCGGCGAGGGGTCTGACCCCGATCCCCATCCCACGCTTTTGCAGAGCCTCCCTGCGCCTTTAGTCAGGCCCCGCAGGGCCCATTTTTCTTGCGCCTGCGGGCAGCGCCGGGCTTGACGCTCTGCCATCCCTCTGATTCGGACAACTTTGGGGCGCTCTTGGCCCCTGTTGCCCCGCCGGCACGCCCCCACCCCTCCGCCTTCGTCATTCCGCTAATCGTTATTGTGCATACGAACAGAGATGCACAATAGGCGATACATGACGATTCGCGAGGGGAACCAGATGAACGCGACAATCGCAAGAACAGTAACGTTCGGGGCGGCGTCCCTGCTGGCAGCGGTGCTGCTGGCCGGCACGGCGCTCGCCGACGGCCTCCCCGGCAGGGGCAGGCCCGTCGCCACGCCGGACGCCTACGACACCCGGCCGTGCTCGGTCTCCGGCTACGTCGGGGCCACCACGGACAACGTGTTCCGCGGCTTCTCGAAGAGCAACGAGGACCCGTCCGGCCAGGGGACCGTGGACTTGACCTGCGGGAGGTTCTACGCGGGCGTTTCGGGCGCCGGCGTCGACCTGGGCGGCAGTGGTACGGAATTCGACGCCTACGGCGGCTACAGGTTCTCGACAGGCTTGGTCAACTGGGACCTTGGGCTCATCTACTACGCCTTTAGCGGCGCCGATGATCTCAATTTCGTCGAGCTCAAGGGTGGCGCGAGCGGCGCCGTCTGGCAGGGCGGCACGCTAGGTGGCACCGTGTCCTACGCGCCGGACTACTTCGGCAACTTAGGAAATACCTGGACCGTGGAGGGGAGCTTCGCACAGACCCTTCCGAAGGTTGACAGGTTCTCTCCGACGTTCAGCGCTGCGCTCGGCCACTCGTTTATCGACAGGGATGACCAGAGCTATACGTACTGGAACGCCGGCTTGACGGTCGGCTTCCTGGAGAAGTGGTCGGTCGACTTCCGTTACTGGGACACGAACGACAGGGGCCTTTGCGAGGATGAGTCGGTCTGTGACTCGCGCTTCGTCGCCAGCGTGAAGTACAAGTTCTGACCTCTGCGGGTTCCATCCAGACGGCTGCGGGCCCCGCGAGGGGCCCGTTTCCGTTTTGGGGGCGCTCCGCGTAGGTTGGGGCGAGCGCAGCGAGACCCAACACCGGCAAGGCTCATGGCATGTTGGGTCTGCCGCCGGTTCGCCGGCCTTGACCCAAACCTACTCTTTGCCCGCCCGCACGGGCGGCACGTACATGCGCTCGGCCGAGCACAGCCGCTGCTGGTTCTCGTTGCGGCCGCAGGCGCGGAACTCGCCCTCCTTGGTGAAGCACACGCGCACTTCCCTGAGGCGGTTGCCGGCACCGCCGCAGGCCACCGACATCATGTCGGGCTTGAGGCCGGGGTTGGCGGCCAGGAAGTCGCCGGTCAGTTCCGCCACTCCCACTGTCATGCGCTCGCCGCTGACATGCGCGAAGCGCGGCGGGATCTTCACCTTCTCGTAGAGCTTGCGGGCCAGGTCGAAATAGGCATCCACGCCGAGCCCCGAGCAGGTGCCGTGCTTGCGGTACTCGTAGAACACCAGCCGCTTGCTCGGCATGATGTCGAGCATGCGGTCGGCCACCGGGCCCGGCACCCAGCCGCGGTTGTCGCTGCGGCAGTCCTGCGGCCAGCCGCGCTCGTACTGCGGCCACAGCCCGTGCAGCACGAAGGCATAGGGGCGCCCGCTCTTCCCGTCGCATTGCGCATCGCCGCGCCGGTCGCCGGCATCGGCGCAATAGGTGGGGCTCCACGACAGCGCGAGCACGTAATAGTCGAACACGCCGGGCTCGCCGCGCTGCGCCAGCGCCGCGCCGGCAACGGCCAGGGAGAGCGATGCGATCGCGATCTTGACGAGGGTGCGAGCAAGCATGGTTCGATCCTCTCTGGACGCATTATGCGCCCTCGTCGCATACCTTTGATGCCGCGTCAACGCCCTCCTGTCATACCGGGCGAGCGCGCTAGCGCGAGACCCGGCACCCAGGGCCACGATCTCAGCGCTCTCCTCTGGCTCTGGGTCCCGGATATTGCGCTTCGCGCAATTCCGGGATGACAATTACGCCGCCAGCTTCGCCAGAATCCGCGCCCAGCTGCGGGCGCCCTTGCGGAACGAGGTGAGGTTGTACTTCTCGTTGGGGGAGTGGATGCGGTCGTCATCGAGCCCGAAGCCCACGAGCAGGCTGTCCATGCCCAGCGCGTCCTTAAAGGCCGTGACGATGGGGATGGAGCCGCCCACGCCCACCAGCGCCGCCGGCCGCCCCCATTCCTCCGCCAGCGCCTCCGCCGCGCGGGCCACGAACGACGCCTTCGGGTCGAAGGCGATGGCCGCCGAGCCGCGCGAGCCGACAAACTCGGCCTTGCAGTCCGCCGGCAGCCGCTCGGCCACGAACGCCTCCAGCGCCTTCTGCACCTTGTCCGGTTCCTGCCCCGGCACCAGGCGGCAGGTGATCTTCACCGACGCCCTGGAGGGAATGACGGTCTTGGTGCCCACGCCCTGGTAGCCGCCGGTGATGCCGTTGAACTCCAAGGTCGGCCGCGCCCACAGCTGCTCCAGCACGCTGTAGCGTTTCTCGCCGGCGGGGGTCTTGAGGCCCACCCCGCCCAGGAACCCGTCGCTGTCGAAGCCGAGCCCGGTCCACTGCTCCAGCTGCCGCGCCGACGGCTTCCTGATGCCGTCGTAGAAGCCGGGGATGGTCACCTTGCCGCCGGCATCGTGCATCTCGCCCAGCACCTTGACGAGCGCCCGGATCGGGTTCATGGCGGCGCCGCCGTAGTTGCCCGAGTGCAAATCGCGGCTGGGCCCGGTCACGATCAGCTCGGTGCCGATCAGCCCGCGCAGCTGGGTGGAGATGGCCGGCGTGTCCTTGTCCCACTGCGCCGTGTCGCACACCAGGGCGAGGTCGGCCGTCACCTGCTTGCCGTACTTGGCGAGGAAGCCCGGAAGCGACGGCGAGCCGCACTCCTCCTCGCCCTCGATCAGCACCGTGATGGCGATGGGCGGCCCACCCGCCACCGCCTTCCAGGCCCGCACCGCCTCCAGGAAGGTCATGAGCTGGCCCTTGTTGTCCTCCGCCCCGCGCGCCACGATCACCCGGCCGTTGGCCTTCTCGCTCGCCAGCCGCGGCTCGAACGGCGGCGTCTTCCACAGCTCCAGCGGGTCGGGCGGCTGCACGTCGTAGTGGCCGTAGAACAGTACGTGCGGGGCCCCGTTCGGCGCCGCCCCCCTGCTGTGCCCCACCACCATGGGATGGCCGGTGGTGGCGATCACCTCGGCGTCGAAGCCCACTTCGCCCAGCTGGCGCACGCACCACTCCGCAGCCTTGCGGCATTCGGGCGCGTAAGCCGGATCGGTCGATACGCTCGGGATGCGGAGCAGCTCGAACAGGCGGTCGAGCCCCTGGCTGTGCGATTGATCAAGGGTTTTCAAGACTTTGGGGAGCTGGGCGAGCATCGGTCACCGTGCGGGCTGCGGCTTGAAGGCGGGGGACAATAGCGGCCAGCCCCGCGCGCGTGTCAACCGCCGGCCGCGACACGCCGCGGGCGGCTGGCACGATTGC
>DATBKR010000166.1:0-20927 GCA_036555805.1 Hyphomicrobiaceae bacterium
CCATTCCTCGAAGCGGAGCGGGCGGTTGTCCATGCACGAGGGCAGGCGGAAGCCATACTCGGCGAGCGTGGCCTTGCGCCGGTAGTCGCCGCGGAACATGCCGCCGATCTGCGGCACCGTAACGTGACTCTCATCAACGAACACCAGCGCGTTGTCGGGCAGATACTCGAACAAGGTCGGCGGCGGCTCGCCCGGTTGGCGGCCGGTGAGATAGCGCGAGTAGTTCTCGATGCCGGCGCAGGAGCCCGTCGCCTCCATCATCTCCATATCGAAGATGGTGCGCTGCTCGAGCCGCTGCGCCTCCAGCAGGCGGTTGGAATTGTAAAGCTCGTCGAGGCGCTGCTTCAGCTCGCTCTTGATGGACTTCAACGCCTGCTGCAGGGTCGGCTTGGGCGTGACGTAGTGCGAGTTGGCGTAGACCTTGATGAGCTTGAGGTCGTCCGTCTTCTCGCCGGTGAGCGTGTCGAACTCGGTGATCGCTTCCACCTCGTCGCCGAACAGCGAGATGCGCCAGCCGCGGTCTTCTAAGTGGGCCGGGAACAGCTCCACCGTGTCGCCGCGCACGCGGAAGGTGCCGCGAATAAAGTTCTGGTCGCTTCGGCGGTAGTGCAGGGCGACGAGGTCGGCCAGCAGCTGGCGCTGCGGGATGGTCTCGCCGGTCTGCACGGTGAATGTCATGGCCGTGTAGGTCTCGACCGAGCCGATGCCGTAGATGCACGACACGCTGGCCACGATGATCACGTCGTCGCGCTCCAGGAGCGCGCGCGTGGCGGCGTGGCGCATGCGGTCGATCTGCTCGTTGATGGAGGATTCCTTCTCGATGTAGGTGTCGGTGCGCGGCACGTAGGCTTCGGGCTGGTAGTAGTCGTAGTAGGAGACGAAGTACTCGACCGCGTTGTCGGGGAAGAAGCCCTTGAACTCGCCGTAGAGCTGTGCCGCCAGCGTCTTGTTTGGCGCGAGGATCAGCGCGGGGCGCTGGGTGCGCTCGATCACCTGCGCCATGGTGAAGGTCTTGCCCGAGCCGGTGACGCCGAGCAGCACCTGGCTGCGCTCGTGGCTGCTGACACCCGCGACCAGCTCGTCGATCGCGGTCGGCTGGTCGCCCCTGGGCGCGTAGTCCGACACGATTCTGAAGGCGATGCCGCCCTCGGACTTCTCCGGTCGCGGCGGCCGGTGTGGCGTGAACGCCGGCAGGCTGCCCGAGACGAGCGGGTGCCCGGCCAGCATCGGCTGCTGCTGGAGCACCGCCCACGCCCGCTGCGACCGCTGGTCCGGCCGCGCCAGCAGCGCGTTGAGCGACGCCGTCATGTCGTCGATGCTGCGCGCCGGCGGGCCGGACTGGCGCAGGGCGGGGAGTGTGGGCTGCCGCCCTTCCCCAGATCGCCGCGCGGATTCCCCTCCCCCTTGTGGGGAGGGGCTAGGGGTGGAAGAAACCCCACCCTCTGATGTTCTGCAATCCCCCCCACCCTGTCCCTCCCCCACAAGGGGGGAGGGGACGCGGTGGCGCGCGTCCTCCTCTACAGGGGCGGGCAAGAACGGCACCTGCGCCTCGGCAAAGCCTCGGGCCGAATGCCGGGTCTCAGGCGTGCCACCCGCGCCCTCACGCGGCGGCGCCGGCGGCTTGCCCGACTTCCCGCGCGACGGGCGCGGCCGGGGCGTGGTGTCCTTGGGGGCGCGGGGCATGGGCGATATATGGCCTGTGCCGGCACCGCGGGCAACCGTGATCCGGGCCGATTTGACAGGCTGCTGACAGGCGCGGCGCCTACGCGGCCCCTCTCCCCGCCCCCGCAGCCCGCCAGTCCCCCCGCTCCAGCACGAGGGACACCAGGGTGCCGGCGATCAGGGCCCAGAAGGGGGCGCCGATGTTGAAGATGGGGATGCCGGCGACGGTGACGAGGAACGTCACCAGCGCGCCCAGGGCGAAGCGGGCCTGGAAGGCCACCGTGAAGGCCGATTGCAGCACGCGGAGCATGGCGAGGCCGGCCAGGGTCGCGATGAAGGCGGGCGGGGCGGAGAGCATGAGGCGCGTCACCAGCGGTGCCACCAGCCCGAACAGCATGGCGTAGAAGCCGACCATGACGCCGGCGGTGTACTGGGTACGGCGCTTGCCGGTCCCCGAGATGATGGCGTTGACCGGGCCCGTCAGACAGGTCGAGACGGCGCCGACGAAGGCGGACACGACCGACGCCGCGCCGCAGCCGATGGCGATGGCATCGACCGGCGGGCGGTGGCCGACCGACGTGAGGATGGCGATGCCCTGGCCGTTCTGGACCACCAGCACGGTGATGGCGAGCGGCACCACCAGTTCGGCGAGGGCGGCCCAGGAGAACTGCGGGAGCTGCAGCTGGGGGGAGGCCAGCACCGCGCCCGGGCTGAGGTCGCCCAGGCCGCCCGCCGCGAAGCTGCCGGTGGCGTAGACCGCGGCGGCGCCGGCGGCCAGCGCGGCCAGCATCGGCGGCAGGCGGGCGGCGAGCTTCGGGACGGCGCCGACCAGCAGGAAGGCGGCCGTCATGGCGGCGGCGACTCCTACGTCCAGCTGGAATGCGCGCACCCAGTCGAGGCCGAACTGCAGGAACACGCCGGCCACCATGCCCATGACGATCGGCATCGGTACCGCGGCCATGGCGCGGCGCACCAGGCCAAGGACGCCCAGCGCCATCATCAGCAGTCCGGTAGCGATGTAGGCGCCCACCACCTCGGCGAACGACAGGTGGCCGAGGGCCGGCCCGACCAGGACGGTGCCGGGGATGGTCCAGAAGAAGGCCAGCGGCTGGCGCCAGGCCAGGCTGTAGCCGACGCTTATGACGCCGTTGACGAACAGCGAGCCGAACACCCAGGAGGCAATCTCGGCCTCCGACAGCCCGCCGCGCGTGCCGGTCGCCAGGATGATGGCCAGCGGGCCGCTGGCCGCAAACAGGAAGCCGACGAGGCCGCTGACCGCATGCGTGGCGGTGAGGTCGCGCCAGAAGCTGGGCGCGGGCGCGGCGGCGGGAGCGGGGGCGTCAACGGGCATCTGGCTGGAAGGGCGAACGGGGGCTGGAGGGCTCGCTATCGGATGGGAGGCGCCATCCTATGCGACAGGGGCCGGTGCGCGGCAAGGGCAGCGGGGTCAGACCCCTCGCCACGGCACGGGAGACCTGCACTCGGGTTTGGCGGAGGGGTCTGACCCCCTCGCGCGACGGGTCTGACCGTTCAAACCTCGGTGCGCAGCGGTTGCGCTGCGAACGCCAGCCAACCACCTGACATGGTGAGCTTCAATCTCGCCAGACAGAGCGGAAAATGAGCCCCGACATGAAAATCCCAGGCGCCGATCACCCCATCGCCGTCGAGCCCAATCCGAAGCGCGTGCGCGTCACCTTTGCCGGCCGCGTCGTCGCCGACACGCGCCGCGCGCTGACGCTGCGCGAGGCCTGCTACGCGCCGGTTCAGTACATCCCGCGCGCCGACATCGACATGGCGCTGTTCGAGCGCACGGCCAATGCCACCCATTGCCCCTACAAGGGCGACGCTTCCTACTTCACCCTCGAGGCGGACGGCCACGCATCGGAAAACGCGGCGTGGAGCTACGAGGCGCCCTACCTCGCGGTGGCCTCCATCAAGGAGCACCTGGCGTTCTACCCGAGGCGGGTGGAGCGGATCGAGGAGACTGAGGACTGAGCCGCAAGAGAGGGCGGCGGGGTCTGTCACTGCCCCTCACCCCGGCCCTCTCCCCGCGCTGTCGGAGTCCGGGTCGTGCTTGGCGTTGCGCGGGGAGAGGGAGGACGTGCGCGTCACGCGCGGCCGTTGATGGCGATCTGGAAGGCGTCGGAGGCCTGGTCGGAGGCTTGGAGCCACTGCAGGTGGTCCTTGAGGAAGGCGGTCGAGGAGTCCATGGCCTTCTTGAACTTGGGGTCCTTGGCGGCGATCTCGCCAAAGTGCTCAACGCTGGCGCGGTAGAAGGCCTCCAGCACGGGCTGGGGGAACTGGCGGACGACCGCGCCGGCCGCCATCAGCCGCTTCAGGGCGGGCGGGTTGATGGCGTCGTACTTGGCGAGCATGCCGAGGTTGACAGCGTCGCAGGCGTGCGCCAGGGCCGCCCGGTACGCCTTGGGCAGAGCGCTCCACTTCTCCAGGTTGACGACGAGGTGCACCATGCCAGCGCTCTCCCACCAACACGGGCCGTAGTTGAACTTGGCCGCCTTGACGATGCCCAGGCGCTCGTCGTCGTGCGGGCACAGGAACTCGGCGCCGTCGATGGCATTGCTCTCCAGCGCGGCCAGCACGTCGGCGTGGGGCGAGTCGATGGGCACCGCGCCGACCCTGGCGAAGACCGGACCACCCAGGCCGTTGATGCGGAAGCGCAGGCCCTTGAGGTCGTCGATCGAGTTGATCTCCTTCTTGAACCAGCCGCCCATCTGCGGGCCGGTGGTGCCGGCGGGGATGCCATGGCCGCCGAACGCCTTGAGGGCGTCGTTGACGATCTTGGCGCCGCCGCCGTAGGCCCACCACGACTGCTGCAGGCGGGCGTTGAGGCCGAACGGCAGGCCGGAGCCGAGGCCGAGGGTCATGTCCTTGGCGGTGTGGTAGGACAGCGGCGTGTGGGCGCACTCGACGGCGCCGCTGGCGATCACGTCCAGGGCCTGGCGGCTGGTGGCCAGCTCGCCGGCGGCGTAGGCCTGGATCTGGAACCGGTTGTCGGTGACCTCGGCGACGTAGGCGCTGAGCGTCTGGCCGGCGCCGAAGAGCGTCTCCTGCGACTTTGGGAAGCTCGACGCCATGCGCCACTTGACCTCTGGCGCGGACTGGGCCAGCGCGGGTGCGGCGACGGCCGGACTGGCGACGGCCACGGCGGCGCCACTGCGCAGGAACGCTCTGCGGTGCAACGCTTTGCGGCGCACGTGCCGATCTCTCCCAGATGCCGTGTTTTCGATTAAGCTTATCCGAGATGGCGACAACATGAAAACGCCAACTGTGCGCTGCGGCCCTGCTGTCGCACCCGCTGGCGCGCAAGGTGGCACAAGCGCGGGGCGCGGATGGCATCGTCGGCCAGGGGAGCCTTCGCGCTGCGAAATGTCAAGGAGCGGCACGCAATGACACAGACCTTCGCCTCGACCGGCGACCTCGCCGAAAAAGCCATCTCCTTCAAAGAGATCGGTCGTGATCTCTATGCCTTCACGGCCGAGGGCGATCCCAACAGCGGCGTGATCGTGGGCGACGACGGGGTGGTGGTGGTGGACGCCCAGGCGACGCCGGCGCTGGCGGGGGAGGTGATCCGGCACGTGCGTCAGGTGACGGACAAGCCTGTCAAGTACGTGGTGCTGTCGCACTACCACGCGGTGCGGGTGCTCGGCGCCTCGGCCTACGGCGCCCAGGAGATCGTCGCCTCCGACACCTGCCGGGCGATGATCGCCGAGCGCGGCAAGGAGGACTGGGACTCCGAATACGGCCGCTTCCCGCGCCTGTTCCGTGGCGCCGAGGCGATCCCGGGGCTCACCTGGCCCACCGTCGTCTTCAAGCGCGGCATGACGCTGTACCTGGGCCGGCGGCGGGTGGACCTCATGCACATCGGGCGCGCGCATACGGCGGGCGACATCGTCGCCCACGTGCCCGATGCCAACGTGGTGTTCTCGGGCGACATCGTGGAATACAAGTCCGCCTGCTATTGCGGCGACGCGCACTTCACCAACTGGCCGGGCACGCTGGCGCGCCTCGGCGCGTTAAAGGCGGAGGCGCTGGTGCCCGGCCGCGGCGAGGCGCTGGTGGGCGCCGACACGGTGGCCGAGGGCATCGCGCTGACCGGCCAGTTCCTGCGCGACCTCTACGAGCCGGTGCAGCGGGGCGTGGCGCGCGGGGCGCCGCTCAAGGAGTGCTTCGACGCGGCCACCGCCGCCATGCGCCTGAAATACGGCAGCTGGCCCATCTTCGAGCACTGCCAGCCCTTCAACGTCGCGCGCGCCTACGACGAGGCGCAGGGCATCGACACGCCTCGCGTCTGGACGGCCGAGCGCGACCGCGCCATGTGGGCGGCGCTGCAGGGGTAGCGGGGGTCGGGCCTCGGGCGTCGCAATCGGGCAATTCGAACTCCGTCTTTCCCAATGACTCCAACAACGACCCCGACGCCCGCTACGGCTTCAGCACCCGGTTGCGCAGCACACCGATCCCCTCGATCTCCAGCTCGACGATGTCGCCGTGCTTGAGCTGTCTGCCCAGCTCCAGGCCGCAGCCGGTGCCGACGGTGCCGGAGCCGATCGCCTCGCCGGCGTAGAGGGTCTCGGAGCTGGAGATGTGGGCGAGGATCGCCGGCCACTTGTGGTGCATGTCACGCGAGTTGCCGCCGCCCCAGCGCTCGCCGTTGACGCGGGCTTCCATGTCGAGGGCGTGCGGGTCGCCGATCTCGTCGGGCGTGACGATCCACGGCCCCAGGGCGTTGCCGGTGTCGAAGTCCTTGCCCTTGGCGGGGCCGAGCTGGCCGGCCATTTCCATATACTGCGCGTCGCGGGCCGAGAAGTCGTTGAAGATGGTGAAGCCGAAGATGTGCTCCGTGGCCTTCCCGGGCTCGATGTCCTTGCCGGTCTTGCCGATCACGGCGGCGATCTCCAGTTCGAAGTCCATCCAGTTGGAGTAGCGCGGCCAGATCACATCGGCCTCGTGACCGATAAAACTGAAGCGGTTGGCCTTGTAGTAGATCGGCTGCCGGAACCACACGTCGGGGAACGGGCGCCTCGCGCCGGTGCGCTCCTCGAAGCGGGCGATGGCGTTGCGCAGGTGCAGCTCGAAGGTGAGGCAGTCGCGCATCTGCCGGGGCTCGGGCAGCGGCGCCAGCAGCCGGACGGATGCGAGGGGCATTGCCGCTTCGGCCGGCCATCGGGCGGCGAGCTTGCGGGCGGCGTCGAGACCGGGGGAGGCGGCATCGATCAGCGCCAGCATGCTGGCGAAGGCCGGATGACGTTGGCCCAGGCGGAGTTCCGAGGCCTTGGCGAGATCGAGGATCTCCCCGCGGGCGGTGTCGACCGCGCCGATGCCGGCGTGGCCGCCGCGGTTGAAGCTGGCGAGTTTCATTCTGCTGCTCCTGAACGGCGGATCACACCACGAAACGGCGGATTACGGGGCTTCGCCCCTAATCCGCCCTACTCTTCCATGATGGCGACGGCGCGGGTCCAGCCGGCGGAGGCGGCTTTGATCTTCACCGGGAAGCAGGCGACCTTGAAGCCGCTGGCCGGCAGCTTATCCAGGTTGGAGAGCTTCTCGATGTGGCAGTAGCCGATCTCGCGGCCCGACTTGTGGCCCTCCCAGATCAGCCCGGCGTTCCCGGTCTCGGCGTATTTCTTGGCGGTGTGGACGAACGGGGCGTCCCACGACCAGGCATCGGTGCCGGTGATCTTCACGCCGCGCGAGGTGAGGTAGAGCGTGGCCTCGCGGCCCATGCCGCAGCCGGTGGGCACGTAGTCGGGCTGGCCGTAGCGGGCGCCGGCGGCGGTGTTGACCAGCACGATCTCGAAGGGCTTCAGGGCGTGGCCGATGCGCTTAAGTTCCGCCTCCACGTCGGCGGCGGTGACGACATGGCCGTTGGCGAAGTGCCGGAAGTCGAGCTTCACGCCGGGCTGGAAGCACCATTCCAGCGGTACCTCGTCGATGGTGATGGCGCGCTTGCCTCCGTCCATGGTGGAGGCGAAGTGCCAGGGCGCATCGAGGTGCGTGCCGTTGTGGGTGGAGAGCTCGACACGCTCGATGGCCCAGCCCTCGCCGTCCGGCAGGTCCGCGGGCGAGAGACCGGGGAAGAAGCGGCACACCTCCGGCGCGCTCTGCCTGTGGTCAATGTAGGCGATCTTGGGCTCGTTGCCCGGCGGGTCCGACGCGATGTCGCTCTGCAGCGCGACCGAGATGTCGACGATGCGGGTGGCCATGCTTCCTCCCTTGACCGGGGTCAGACCCTGGGTCAGACCCCGGGCGTCGGCGTTTCCGTTGTTGTCCACCGGTGGAGGCCAGGGGTCTGGCCCCGCCGCTCGGATCCCGGATACGCATCCTGATGCGCGCCGTGCTCAGACGCAACAAGGCGGAGGCCGCGAAGGCGCTGAAGGCGCACATCGGCATCGCCGCCGACGTGCTGCTGGGCGAACTGGCCGGTCAGCCGGCCGGGGGGCCCGGCGCGGCGTAAGACTGCAGAGGCCGGTGCGCGCCGGCCGGGCCGGACCAGACTACGAGGACAAGCAGGACAAGGGAGGAGGGCGAGATGAACCGCCAGTTCAAATCTGCGTGTGAAGGTTCCTGCATGAGGTGAAATCAGCAGATGGAACGCGGGCCGCCGCCGCAATCGGCCTGGCGGCCCGGCGCGGCTGCCGTCGATCGGACGCCAAGACCACGACAGCCAAGGAAACATTGCCGTTTCCGCACCCGGCCGGCCAGTGCGGCTCAAGTACTTATCAAGCGTGTCGGAATCAAAAATCAATCGTCCGGCAAAGTCTCGCGGTCGCATTCCAGGGTATTGAACGGGGGCCTTGGCGCAGTGACGCACATGAGTTGCGCGGCACCGCGCGGCGAGTCCTGGGGAGGCGGCAACGGTTCGCCCGACCACGTCAACCAGCCTTCGGACCCCTCCCCCAAGTGATGCACGAACGCATGCGCTCTTCCCTGGATGGCACCCTCGCGGCGGCGATGGCCGACGCGTTGGACGGCCTCAGCGCGGGCATCTTCCTGGTCGATGCCGACGGACGCATCGTTCACGCCAACGCAGCCGCTCGCCTCGTGCTCGCAAGGGGTGACATACTGTGCGGGCCTGCGGGGCGTCTTGCCGCATGCGATGCGGAGGCCAACCGGGTTCTGCAGGACGCCTTTTTGGGGGCTCGCAGCAACGCGCCCGTGGACAACAAGGCAACCGCTCTCCCGTTGACTGCACGCGACGGGACCCGATACGTGGCCCGCGTGTTGCAGCTTCCAGCCGGAGGGCGCCGACGCTCCGGGATGAACTACGCGGCCGCGGCTGCCGTGTTCGTCAGTGAAGCCGTGCTCGACGCCCGGTCGCTGCACGGGGTCATTGCCAAAGCCTACCAACTGACGCCGACTGAACTTCGCATCCTCCTGGCCATCCTCGACTGTGGCGGTGTGCGGGGGGTTGCCGAAGCCCTTGGCATCGCGGTGACCACAGTGAAAACACACCTCGGACGCGTGTTCGAGAAAACCGGCACCAGCCGCCAGGCCGATCTTGTAAGGCTGGTGGCCGGCTTTTCCAGTTCACTGGTGCGCTGACCAGACTGCCTTCCATATTTGCATGGCGGCTAGGAAGCCCTCCGGGTTGCGTCCCGTCGGCCACTCGTGCGCCAAAGGCGGTGAAAGGCCCCAACGATGCCGAAGCCGCATGCGCCGACGTTGGGCCTGCGGCTTCGCATTGACCCCAACCTCCATCGTCTCCATCCCGAAAGCGCGACGCTCATGTGTCGCCCGCCGGCAACATCGACATGAAATTATCCTCCATCCTTATTCCGGAGTCCTCCGATCGTAGGACGCGGAGCGGGCAGTGCGCCGGTAGGGACGAGCGATGCAAGGGCGTTCAGCGCATTCAGCTCCGAGGGGGACCTTCATGACTGGGACGTCGGCTCGGGCAACATCGGCACCGGCGAACTAGCCGGCAGGAATGTCGGTGGCTTCGACAACATCGCGACGGGCACTGCCGCCGGCCAGAACGTCACCGGCAACAGCAACATCGCGATGGGCACTGACGCCGGACAGGATTGTCACCGGTAATGACAACGTCGCGATCGGCACGGGCGCCGGTTCCGTAGTGACGGCATCCGACACGGTCGCCATCGGCCACAACGCTACGGCGGGCTACGACAATTCCGCCGCCTTCGGCGCGGGGGCCACGACCACGCGCGCCAACCAGCAGTCGTTCGGCACGGCCAGCAATACCTATACCATGGCCGGCCTCCCCTCGGATGCCAGCAGGTCGTTCCAGTCGGGCCCGCTGGAGGTGGCCACCTCCGATGCCGCCGGCAACCTCGCCACCGACGGCGGCCTGATCTTCAAGGGGTTGAGCCAGCTCCACGCCGGCGTCGCCGTGGCCATCGCCATGCAGAACCCCGACCTAGTGGCCGGCGAGAAGTTCGGAGTCGCGCTCAACTGGGGCAACTTCGAGGGCGCCAACGCGCTCGCCTTCTCCACCATGGGCGTGCTCGGTACGGACGTGTTCTCGAAGGGCGACCGGCTTGCCATCTCGGGCTCGCTGGGCGCGAGCACCAACGAGCCCGGCTACGGCGGCCACGATGCCGGCATGCAGGTCGGCGCCCGCGTCGGCCTGCAGATGACCTGGAAGTAGGCCGGGGAGCGCGGTTCTCCCGCTCCCCCGACTCCACGCGCCGCTGGTCCCCCGGTGGCGCGTGGCCGCATTCCGAAGGTCGAGGCTTCAGGAGCCGCCGATGCGAACTCCCCGCGATGTTGCGCCAGGCACGGCCCTGGGCCGCAGGCTGGCCCGCCCGGCGGCGCTCCTCGCCGGACTGGCCGCGGCGCTGGCGGCTACGGCCCTCGGGCCGGACCTCGCCCTGGCGCAGACCAAGACGCCGTCGCCGGCCGCGACTCGGGCCAAGCCCACCGCCCCCGCCGCGACCCAGCCGGCGCCTGCGGCCGCCCGGCCGGCGGTGCCCGGCGGCCCTGCGCTCATCATCCTGATCCAGAACACCCTGCTGGCGCTGAACCACGCCAATCTCACGGGCAACTACTCCGTGCTGCGCGACCTCGCCGCACCGGCATTCCAGAGCGTGAACACGCCGGCCTCGCTGGCCGAGAACTTCACCGACCTGCGGCGCCGTAACATCGACCTCTCCCCCATCGTGCTGTTCCAGCCCAAGCTGGTGCGCCAGCCAGCCATCGACGACAAGGGCCTGCTGCGCATCGTGGGCTACTTCGACACCCGACCCGAGCAGGTGCAGTTCGAACTGCTGTACGCGCGGCTCGGGGTTCAGTGGCGCCTGTTCGGCCTCGGCGTGCAGACCGTGCCGGCGCAGGCCGCCGCCGGGAAAGCTGCGCCCGCCGAGAAGGAGGCCGCGGCGCCTGCCAAGAAGAAATAGGTCGACGGCGGCGACGGCCGGCAACGAGCGT
The DNA here is from genome assembly GCA_036555805.1 of Hyphomicrobiaceae bacterium. Taxonomy (GTDB): domain Bacteria; phylum Pseudomonadota; class Alphaproteobacteria; order Rhizobiales; family Hyphomicrobiaceae; genus AWTP1-13. The sequence continues at coordinate 11,068 of DATBKR010000166.1, forward strand.
GCGCCGCTATCCATGACCGGCCCGGCGCAGCCGATCACGGCTCGCTCGATGAAACGCACCCCCAACGCAAGAGCGGCACTATGCAGTGGAAAGACGATGCAGCGCTCCCGATTGACGAAACGGCGATGCACCCGGAATTGCCGCGGGCAACGCGACCTGGCTGCGATCATCGCAGCGTCCCCTACGGCGGCGCTCAGCGGTCCGCACTGATCTGTCTGACCGTTCTCGCGAGTACCGGGATCTGGGCTGCGCTTTTTGGCCTTTGCAGCTGGCTCCTGGACATCCCGATGCGCCCCAACGTTTTGGCCGGCATCCTGATAGCCATTTTTTTCTTCCAGCTCCTCGCCCTCAGCCTGATAGCGGGGGCCGCGGACGGCCCAGACCCGAACAGTGCGGATGCCGTACGCGGAACCCATGCCGCCGGCGTCGCGGCCGGTCACGGCGCTTGCATGACAGAAGCGGCATCGTCGTCCCGACCGCGTAACGCCACTATTGGGTGGTCGCTCCGCTCGACCACCCAGGAGTGCACGTTTCCGCGGGGGAAACCTTCTTCCGCTTGATCGTTTGGGGGAAACCTACTTCGTCTTCTTCCGCTTGATCGTTTCCGTCGGAAAGCCCTTTTGCTTTCCCTTGTCCCCAGGCTTCGTAAAATTGAGGGATCTGCTCTCGCCAAGCTTCACCTTCTGTTGGTTTGACCTCCACTTGAGCTGGTTTGACGCTATCCTCACCGTCGCACCGGCGCCCTGCTCGGCAAGACTGCCGAGCGCCGGCGGCGGGGCGGCGCGCCTCTCCGCTGGCACCATCGGGCCGGGGAGCGTCGCTGCCGCAACGCCAAGCGAGGTGCCGAGCAGCGACGCGACGGCGAGGAGCACGGCGGTTCCAGAGCGCCTGCCGCTGTTGTCGCTGCGAATATTCCTTCCACTTTTGCTGGTGCGCTCACTCATGGCGTTCTCCCGAGGATGTTCCGAGCTGCTGGTAAAGAATGGCCAGATGCAGCTCTTTGCGCGTTTCGATATCGGTCGGTTCCGGGATCGATGCCACCATGCTGTGGCGCGCGATGGCCGCGTCCATATCGAGCAGGTCGTGCGCTTCCTCCGCGGCCTCCCCGGACATATTCGCTGCATCCGTATCGCTAATGCCGAGGTAGTCCAGCGCGCGGGTCAACCAGAAGAAATATCCATCTGCAGCCTGCATGAACGGGCCCGCATGCTGCGCTTCGAGGAAATCCGCAATGGTGCCAGCGCCGGTGACCTCGCCGCGCGACTGCGGATGCGGTTCCAGATGCGAGAACGATTCACTCCCGTCGGCCAACACATGCCGACCCAGCGGATACAGCCGGCAGACCAGTGGGCGATCCGGATATACCGTGCACCCTGCGGCGCCAAGGAAGATGCATGCTCCGGCGTCGGTCCGGCGCAGGACGAGTCCCTGTCCATCCTCCGTCCAGGCCGCTCTGAACTCGGTTGTCGTCACGCTCCGATTGCGTGCGAGGCGCGCGACCTCATAGGGATTGAGCTGAATGTGCTTGTGATGACAGCAACTCAGGCACCGCCGGCAGAGGTAACCGAAGCCTTCCCGTCTCGGGCTTGGTGCTTGCGCGCTGGCGCCGGCCATGATCTGTGTCCATCCTAGTCAAACCGCCGCGTGTCCCGGCGCCGGTTGCCAGGATAGGCCGGAACCTGTCTTGAGCGTTTGTCCGTGGGCGCACTGGAGTTGCACGCCGCGCAGCGCCGGTTCGATTTCTTTGATGGTGGTGCTGAACCGGGTCCGGCGTGTGCGGCACCATCCCGATCTCAACGGGCGCACCTATCGGCGGCGATGTTTCGGCGACTCGAACGTATGGTCATAGAGGTGCACCCTGCCAGACTTGAGCTCGTACTGATGCGCCCAGGACGAGGGCTTTGCCCGCGTAGTCAGCGGCTTGACGAGGCGAAGCGGCGACTTCTGCGCGGGTTTCACACCCCAGCTGAAGCCACGAGCGCCGTTGGCTGGGCCGCCTGTCATGTTGCCTACATCCTTGTCGGTCGCGTACTGCCTCGGCTGCCAGCTCGAATTTCCCTTGCTCGGCTTGCCATCGAGGCCGTCAAGCGGCTTGTTCTTGCTGTTGACGCCGACGCGCCCCCGTTCGGCGCCTTTTTCGGCGGCCAGTCCAGAGTCCGAGAGCAGGAGGGCGATTGCCAGCAAACCGGTGGCGAGCGCCAATGCCAATGTGATGGTCGTGCGTGTCACTCGCTCATATCGATCTGGTTCGTTCATGAGGTAGCACCCGCCGGCCGGGGCTATTTCGTCTTGTGCTTCTGCTCGACGTAAGGCAGGCGCCTCCTGCTGCCCTGCTTGCTCTTGGTATCGGGGCCGCCGAGCTGCTTGTCGGCGGGCTTGATGATCGCGATCACGCCCCGCTCGCTGCCCTTCATCGCAGCCAGCGCCCTGTCCGGCACCTGGAGGGCCACCGCCAGCAAGCCGGCGCCAAGCATCATCATCTTGTTCATGTTCGCTCCTGTCGATTTGATTTCCGCTTGAGGTTCGAAGGCCGGTCTCGCGTCAGCTCAGGTATTGCTTGGCGCCGGAGAAAGTTGACGTGGACTGAAAGCAAGGCTTTCGCCAAATTATCCGCACCGCGAACCTCCGTGTCGGCGGTCAGAATAAACTGAAACTTGGCTGGGGCGTTTGTCCGCAGGCGCACTGGAATTGCACAAGGTGCACCGGCGAGTGCATTTTCCTCGATGGCCCACCTGTCCAGCCTGCAGGCGCCCGCCGGTGAAGGGGGGCCCATTTGGAGCGGCACACTACTTCTTCGCGGCGGCGGGTTGCGATTTCGGCGCCACGCTGGTGCCCGCCTTTGTCGCCTTCGGCGGCGGCGAAGCCGCCGCAGCCGGTGCCGGCTGCGGCGGCACCGCCGCGACCGAGAGGCCGAACAGCCGCCAGCGTCCGGCCACCACCGCATGGATGGTCTCGAAGTTGATCTGCAGGGGCTGGCCGGGGAAGATGCCCTTGAGGTGCAGCATGCTGCGCCCATCGAGCCTCGGGGCGTCGGTGAGCTGCGGGGCCATCACTGCCACCGCAGAGAGATCGATGCGCTGTGCCGCCAGACCTGAGAAGGCCTGTGACAAGCGCGCGGGCGTGTTGGCCTCGCGAAAGGCGGGCGCGCCGATGTCGCGCAGGACCGTGAAATTGCCGGTCTGCAGCGCGTCGTTGAGCGACAGCAGCGCGGTACGTATCAGCAGCAGGATGCGGTCCGCGTCCGGGATAGCCACTTGGGCGCCGCCTGGCGGCACGCCCGCCCCCGCCGCGGCCTTCGGCTCGACCGCCGGCGCCTTCGGAACCGAGCCCGGCTGCCCCTGTGCCCATGCAACGCAGGGCGTACCGGCGATCAGCGCGAGGAAGGCGGCAGCGGCCAAGTCCACCCCAGCGCACCGCCGCCGCCTGCTCCCACGCATGCCGCCGTCACCAGCCGATGCGGATGCCGGCGCGGCCCCCGACCGTGTTCTCGCTCGGGCCGTAGGCGATGCCGCCGTTGAACTGAATGTTTCTGTCGACGCGCAGCGCGAAGCCGGCCGCCAGGCCGTTCTCGCCCTCGAATGTTCCCCAGTTGGCGGTGACCGCGAAACTCTCCGCCGGCATCAAGGTCGGCACGCCGGCCATGGCCATGGCCAGCGCCACGCCTTCGGTGGTCTGCCTGATCCGGTTGTTGAGAGCGGCAACGTCGCTGGTCGTCGCAAGACCCAGCTGCGCCGGTGTGTATGCGGCCAAGTCGCCTGCGGCGTTGGAGGTGACGAGATGGGTGGGCGCGCCCTGCGCGGCCTGGCTCGCGGCCGATGTGATGCCAGGCATGGTGTAGGTGCTGGAGCCGGTGCCGAACGCCTGCTGATCTGCGCGCGTCGTTGTGGCGCCCTGGCCGAACGCGGCGGAGTTGGTGAAGGCTGCGGTTGCGCCCGAGCCGATCGCGACCGCATCATCGGCGCTGGCGGTCGCATCGGCGCCGATCGAGACACTCCGTGAGGCGTTGATGTTCCGCCCCGCACCCGTCCCGATCGCCAGGTTGCTGCTGCCAGTGACGAAATCTCCGGCGCCGGTGCCGAAGGCGGCGTTGCTGCTGCCGGAGACGCTCGCACCGGCGGAGCGGCCGAAGGCGGCGTTGTTGTCGCCCCCGACGTTGTTGCCGGCAAACGAACCGACGGCAGTGTTGCCGCTCCCGGTGACATTCTGGCCTGCAAATGCGCCCGTCACCACATTGTTGTCGCCGCTGACGCTGAGGCCGGCGGCGTTGCCATAAGCCGAATTGGAGTTTCCAGTGACGCCATTTCCGCTGGAAAAGCCGGTTGCAATATTGTTGCTGCCGTTTACGTCTTGACCGGCCGCTGCGCCGGTCGCGGTGTTGAAGTTGCCAGTCACATTGTTACCGGCCACAAAACCCGTCGCGGTGTTATGGTTCCCCGACACGCTGAATCCGGCCCCCGCGCCGGTCGCGGTGTTTTGGCTTCCGACGACCTCTTGGCCTGAGCCCGCCCCAAGGGCCGTGTTGCTGGAGCCGGTCACGAACCGTCCGGCCCTGTCGCCAAAAGCGGAGTTGCCCTCGTTGGCGGGATCGGTAGAGCCCACCCCGGCAAAGGCACCGACGGCAGTGGACCCGGGGCCGTTCGCCAGGGCGCCGGCTCCCAGGGCCGTGGTCTCGCTGGGGCCGACTGCATTTGCGCCCTGCCCCATTGCTGTCGCGAAACTACCAGTCGCCTGCGTGCCCATTCCAATGGCGATCCCGCCATCGGCGCTGGCGGTCGCTCCGTTGCCGACGGCAATGGTATCGGACGCGGTGATATTCTGACCAGCAAGGGTGCCTATGGCGATGTTGCTGTTGCCTTTCACATTTCCGCCGGCCTGGGCACCCGCGGCAACATTGTCGTCACCCGTCACATGTAGGCCGGCAAGGGTACCAGTGGCGACATTGTTGTTGCCATTGACGATTTGGCCGGCACCGTCACCATAAGCTGAATTGGAGTCGCCGGTGACAACGCTTCCGCTGCTGCTGCCGCTTGCAGTGTTGCCGTCGCCTGCCACATTCTGGCCGGCGAATGCACCTGTTGCGACATTGGCATTGCCGGTGACCGACACCCCGGCACCGGTGCCGAAGGCTGAGTTGTTGCGGCCTTCGACCGATTGGCCGGCGGTTACGCCCGCGGCGGTGTTTTGGTCTCCTTTCACGCTTGTGCCGGCGGCAGTCCCGATCGCTGTATTGTTTGCGGACTTAGCCGGGTCCGCGCCAACGCCCGCACCAAACCCGACCGCGGTCGACCCTGCCCCCACTGCGGTAGCGTTCGAGCCGCACGCAAGGGTGAGCGCCGCCACCGCTGTCGCGCCGTCGGCGCCGCCGGGGGTTGTGCTGTCGCACACGAACTGCGCGCCGGCCGGTCCCGCGCTGAGCAGGAGCCCCAACGCGAGCGCCGCCAAACCTGAGCAGAGCGGGCGGCAAACGAATAGCCGTGAAGTCCAGCGGCTGGTCGTCGCGATAAAAGCCATGGTCCCTCCGAATGGATGCAGCCGCCAGCGCAGGCAACGTTCGCCGATGGGCATGTTGCGGCGACACCCCACTCGGCGCGGTCGCCGAGCAGCGCCTGCAAATTTTGTGTCGCCGAATGTCAGTCTGCCCCGGAACAGCGCTGGCCGGTTTGTCCGTCGCCGCACTCACCTTGCACGCGACGCATGCCCGCGGCGTTTTCCGCGGGCTGCCGCCTTCTTGCCACAGCCGTGGCTGGCGCTGGGTGTTGTTGTCCTGGGGCGAACGGATCTTGCACTTAAGCGAACAAGCGGAACATTGGCGTTGCCGGCCCTAACTTTCCGTGGCGTGCCTCGGTATCGCGCGTAGAATGCCGAGGGTGGTGTAACGTATACGAAGCAGGAGCCGCGGCGTGGCCTCTGGCGCAACCGCTGTCCCGACCCTGCGCTTGTCGAGCGCCGATTTTCCTGGCCGAGACGGGCTCGCCATGTGGCGGGAACTGGTCGGGCGGAAGATGCTGCGGCTCGACATGGAGCCGCTCAAGGATGTTCCGCCCCGCTTCGAACTGAAACTGCTGAAGCCGCCCGGCCTGGGCATCATGGCAGGAGATATCGGCCCGGCGCGCTTCACGCGCACGCGCGCGCTCATGGCCGACGGCAACGATGACCTCGTGCTGGCCGTAAATTGCAGGGGCGGCAGCGGTCTCGTACATGGTCGCGGCAGAGAGGTCGAAGTGGGGCAGGGCCACGCTATCCTCAGATCGTGGGCCGAGGTCACCACCTTCATCAACCCTTCCCCGATGCAGTTCTACGGCGTGATGATCCCACGGGCCGCGCTCGCGTCCCTCATCAGCAATGTCGAAGACGCTTGCATGCGCGTGCTCCCCGGTGATGGCGAAGCGGTGCGCTTGCTCACGAGCTACGTCAACGCCGTGGTTGCCGATCATGCGCTGGCGAGCACCGAGTTGCGTCGCCTGGTGGTTTCTCATGTCTGCGATCTGGCGGCTCTGGCGCTGGGTGCTACTCGTGACGCCGCTGCCGCCGCCGAGGGACGCGGGTTGCGGGCCGCGCGCCTCAGAGAGGCTCTCGCCACCATCGAGTCTGGCTTTGCCGACCCGGCCTTCTCGCCGGACGACATCGCTCGCCGGCTCGGCGTGTCGGCGCGGTATGTCCAGAGCCTCCTGCATGAGACGGGATCGAGCTTCACCCAGAGAGTGCTCGAGTTGCGGCTCCAGCGAGCCCGGGCCATGCTGGCTGATCCGCGCTACGACCGGCTCAAGGTCAGCGAAATCGCCTCAGCGTGTGGCTTCAACGAGATTCCCTATTTCAACCGTTGCTTCCGCCGGCGCTTCGACGCCTCGCCGACGGAGTTTCGCAGCAGCGACGGTGCTCCCAAATGAGCCGCCGGTGACGCCGAGTGCTTCAGCCTGGCACCGAGGACAGGTTTCCACGCATGGGTTGGCGGCGCAAAGCAGGATGAAAGGAGCATTCTCGAAAACCGGCGACTGCCTCGAAGCTCAGGGAAGCTTCGGGGGCGGGGTGAGGACCGGGCGCTCGTCGAACGCCGGCACGACAGGCGGGTTCTCCTCCAGCAGGCGCAGAACTTCGGCGATCGCTCGGTCGAGCTGCGGGTCGCGGGCCGCGGCGTAGTCTTGCGGCGCCACGTCTACCTCGATGTCAGGGTCGGTGCCGTAGTTCTCCACGCCCCAGCCCACATCCACGAACCAGAACGAGAACTCGGGCTGCGTGGTCACGGAGCCGTCGGCCAGCGCGTGACGCGGCGAGATGCCGATCACGCCGCCCCACGTGCGGGTCCCGATCAGCGGCCCGAGCTTCATCAGCTTGAACACGTGGCAGAAGATGTCGCCGTCGGAGCCCGCCCACCGGTTCGTCAGCGCCACCATCGAGCCGGCGACGGAATAGCTCGGGTATGGGTCCGGCTTGCCCCAGCGCGACACGTCGTAGCCCACGCGCTTGCGGGCCAGCTTCTCGATGAGCAGTTGCGACACGTGGCCACCGCGGTTGTAGCGCACGTCCACCACGAGCCCGTCGCGCGCCACCTCGGTCAGATAGAGCCGGTGGAACTCGGCGAACCCCCGCGCCCCCATGTCCGGGATGTGCACGTAGCCGACGCGCCCGCCGGTCGCTGCCACCACCTTGCACCGGTTGGCCTCCACCCACTCGCGGTAGCGCGCCAGCGCCTCCGAGCGCCGCGCCCGCACCGTGACGACGCGCGGCGCCTCCTCGCCCCGCTGCACCGTGAGCGCCACCTCCGCGCCCGCCTGATGCACCAGCAGTTCCTGCGGCAGCCTGGCGGCCGTCACGCGCCGGCCGTTCAGCGCGAGCAGCCGGTCGCCGGGCCGCACGTTGACGCCCGGCGCGTTGAGCGGTGAGTCGGCGTCCGGCTCGCCCGCTGTGCCCCGCACGATGCGCGTGAACTCGTAGCAGTCGGCCTCGGCGTTGTAGGCGTAGTCCGCACCGAGGAAGCCCTGCGGGTAGGCCGGCTCCGGCCGGTAGTCGCCGCCCATCTCATAGGCGTGCGACGTACCGAGCTCGCCTTGCATCTCCCACATCAGGTCCGAGAGCTCGCCGCGCGTGCCCACGCGGTCGATCAGCGGCGCATAGCGCTCCCACACGGCATCCCAGTCCACGGCCGACATGTTCGGGGTCCAGAAGTTCTCACGCTGGAGCCGCCAGGCCTCGCGCGCCATCTGCCGCCACTCCACGCCCGGCTCCACCGACACCTTGACCCGCCCGAGGTCGATCCAGCCGCTGCGCCGCCCCGGCCGCTCCGAGCTGGCGTTCTCGTCCGGCTTGGCGCCCGCGCGCACCACGCGCAGCCGGTTCCCGGCGCGGTAGAGCATCGACTTGCCGTCGCGCGCGACCTGGAAGCCGGTCAGTCCGCTGATCAGCGGCTCGTGGCGCTGCGTCTCGAAGTCGAACACCTCCAGCACGCCCTTCGGCTCCGGCTCCGAGGGGCCGAAGCCGCGGCCGAGCGCCCCCTCCACGGGGAAGCTCGTGAAGATCGCCTTGCCCTTCAGGCCGGCGATCCGCCCGTAGATGCCCGCGGGCACCGGGAACCCAGCCACGCGCCCCACGATCCCCTCCAGGTCGATCCGCACTTCGGGCGGCCCCGCCGCCGGCGCCTTCTCCTTCGCAGCCTCCTCCCCCTCGCCCTCGTTGGCGCCGCCCGGCTTCTCCTCTCCGCTCGGCTTGTCCGGCTTGCCGCCTTCCTTCAGCGCGTGCGGCACCGGCATGAACGGCGAGAGCGTGTCGCGCTGGAGCGTGACGAGGAAGGGACGCGTGCCCTGCGGGAACGACAGCTCGAAGTGCAGCGCGTCGTAGACCGGGTTCAGGTCGCGCACGCCCAGGAAGTAGAGGAACTTGCCCTCCGGGTCGAACGCGGGGCTGCGGTCGGTCAGGACCGGCGTGGTGGCGTCGTGGTGCGCACCCGTGCGGCGGTCCCAGAGCCGGATGCCCATCTGGTAGTTGCTCGTGGCGAACCCGTAGGCCGCCCAGTTGCCGTCGGGCGACCAGTCGAAGCCGCCGATGGGGTGGTACTCGCTGCGATCCACGACGTGGAGGCTCGTGTCGGCGAGGTCCACGTGCAGGAGCTCGTTGCGGTGGTTGGCGAGGAGCAGGGCGTCGGCGGTCGGCGAGACCTTGAGCGCGGAGACACGCCCGATGTCGAGTGCGCCGAGCCGCACCGGCCCAGAGTCTGCCCCGGGGCCGGGCACCGTCGAGTGAACCTCCAGCGCCTCCTCGCCGCCGACGTCGGCCACCGCCACCAGCTGTTGGCCGTCGTTAAGCCATTGGGTCAGGCGGTAGCGGACGGCGCCCTCGCGGCCGACCGGCATGACCGCGCCCTCCCAGTTGCCCATCGCGAAGCTCCTGCCGCGCGCGGTGATGGCCAGCGAGTGCCCCTCCGGGTGCAGCGTTGCCAACTCCAGGTGGCGCGCCGGGTCCACGAACCGCCGCTGGCGGTGCACCCGCGGGCTGCGGTACTCCACGGCGACCGGCGTCTCCACGCCGGCAGCCGGGTCGAGCACGTAGAGGTCCCCGCCGGCGTGGTAGGCGATGCGCCGACCGTCGCTGTTCGGGAAGCGCACGTAGTAGTCCGTGCGGTCGGTGTGGCGGCGCACGTCGGCGCCGTTGGGCAGGCAGGAGTAGATGTTGCCGTAGCCCTCGTGGTCGGAGAGGAAGTAGATGCGGCCGCCGATCCACATCGGCCGCGCCAGGTTGCCCGCGATCCGGACCAGCCGCTGGAATCGGCCGTTGCCCTCCGGGTCCACCCAGATGTCGCCGGCCGTGCCGCCCCGGTACCGCTTCCAGCGCGCCGGATCGTTGTTGTTGCGGCCGATGGCCGACCGACC
>DATBKR010000167.1:0-4027 GCA_036555805.1 Hyphomicrobiaceae bacterium
CTGGCCGAGCTGCGCCGCACCGCCCAGGACCTGGCCAAGCGGCGCATCGAGATCGAGCGGGTGCGCGACCGCTTCCGCGGCGCCGGCTACGACCACCCGCACGGCACCTTCGGCAACGACTCCGACATCGCCGACGCGCTCGGCCGCATGTTGGCCGGCACCGTCGGCGGCGCGGTGCTGTGGGACATTCTGCAGGGCGGCTACAGCACGCGCGGGCCGATGGGGCGGCCCGACTTCGGCTATCCGAGCTCGCCCTTCCCCTTCCCGATCCCCGGCGGCGGCAGCAATGGCCCCTGGGGAGGCGGCTGGCGCGACCCGTCGAGTGGCGGCGGCTGGGCCCCGAACGGGGGCGGCAGCGGAGGCGGCGGCGGGGGAGGGAGCGACGACTTCACCACCGGCGGTTCGTTCTGAACCCGGGGCTGTCATACCGGGTGCGCGCGATTGCCCGCGACCCGGTACCCAACGCCACAAGTGCCGCGCCTGTCGCCCTTGGCCACATACGGGTCGCGGATATTGCGCTGACGCGCAATTCCGGGATGACAACCTCCCGCCGCTTCTCACCCTCATCGGCGCTCAGTCGATGATCGCCTGGTAGGCGAGCACGCGCAGCTCGCGGCGCACCGGATAGGTGGAGGAGGGCGTGAGCTGGGTCATCATGACCGCCGCCATGTCCTCCTGCGGATCGACCCAGAAGGCGGTCGAGGCCATGCCACCCCACGCATGCTCGCCGGGCGAACCGAGGATCTGCGCCCTGGCCGGGTCGAGCGTCACCGAGAACCCCAGGCCGAAGCCGATGCCGTGGTAGTTGGACTCGGCGAAGCGCGGCTGGCCCATGGCGGCCATGTCGCCGTCGAGGTGGTTCATGGTCATGAGCTCCACCGTCTTGCGCCCGAGCAGCCGCTGCGGTCCGTGCGCGCCGCGCTTGAGCAGCATCCGGCAGAAGCGCATGTAGTCGCGCGCGGTGCCGACGAGGCCGCCGCCGCCCGACGGCGCCGCGGGCGGTTTCAGGAAGCGGCTCGTCTCGGGGTCGTCGATCAGCCGCGGCCGGCCGTCGGGACCGCGATCGTAGTTGGCGGCGAAGCGGCCGATCTTGCCGGAGGCGACGAAGAAATCGGTGTCGTCCATGCCGAGCGGGCGCAGCACGCGCTCGCGCAGGAACTGGTCGAATGGCTGGCCGGAGATGACGGCGACCAAGTGCCCCAGCACGTCGCTGGCGATGGAGTAGTTCCACTCGGTGCCGGGCTGCGCGATCAGCGGCACACTGGCGAGCCGCGCGACGATATCGGCCAGCGGCTCCGCCGCCCCCGGCAGCTCGAGCTTCTGCGCGCGGTACATGGCATCGACCGGCGTCGCCTGCATGAAGCCGTAGGTGAGCCCGGAGGTGTGCGTGAGGAGGTCGCGGAAGGCGATGGCTCGCGCGGCCGGCTCGGTCATGACCGCGCCGTAGCCGCCGCCGGTGAACACGCGTTGGCCCGCGAACTCGGGCAGGAAGCGGGTGATCGGGTCGTCGAGCTGGAAACGGCCCTCCTCGTAGAGCATCATCGCCGCCACGGCGGTGAGCGGCTTGGTCATGGAATAGATGCGATAGATGGTGTCGGGCGTGGCGTCGACGTTGCGGGCGAGGTCGCGCTTGCCGTGGCAGCGGTGAAACGCTGTGTGCCCGCGCCGGTCGATCATCACCTCGACGCCCGCCAGCCGCCCTCCCGCCACCTGCTGGTGCATCCAGGCCTCCACGCGGCCAAGCCGCCGCGAGCAAAGGCCCACCTCTTCCGGCTTCGCGGTGGCAGTCTCAGGCATGGCCAAATCCTCCCGATCGGCAACGAGCGGGCAACAGCGCCTCACCCGTCTCACGCGCTCCTGCGCTCGGGACAAGCGAGCGCGCCCCCAATGTGCCGACAGCCGGCCGCAAACTGCAACGGAGAAGTTGAGGGGGAGTGCGGCGCCCTTTCGCCCATCTTGTGTCGAATGGATCGGGAAAGGGAAAACGGCTCCGGCAGCGGAGACGCGGTGGTCAGGTCCGCTGGACCTGCGGAACCTGGCCCCTGCCACCGGCCCAGTTCGCCAACGCCCTCATCGGCAGGCGCGATAGCCGAAGCGGCCGATCATGGCGCGGCCCGCGATCATGAAGAACGCCGAGCTCTCCATGGCGTGGTTTTCCCTCAGATAGCGGCGCAGCTTGGTGTTGTAGGAGTTGATCATGAGGCGGGTGGCGAACTCATGCTTGCCGGCATGGAACAGCAACTCGGCACCCGGCTCTATGCAGACATTGGGCAGCGCCAGGAACATCGTGCACGCGGACTGGCAGTGTCCGGTGATCTTGAACGGCTCGCCCGAGCGCCGATACCTGGCGACATCCTGCTCGAACTTCTTGGCGCTCCCGCCATAGGCGTAAGGCGTCGAGGTGGCGGCCAGGCCCGGTACTGGGAGCCACAGGGCAGCTGCAGCCAGTCCCGCCAGCTTCCAACATGAACGCATCGACAATCCCTCCCCTTGCCAACTCCGCTCGACCATGCGCGAGCGCTATCACCGCGGGCGCGGCGTGCCTTTCACGTTCACTGGAGATATACGCGAGGATACGTTGTTTTTTGCGTCTGATATGAGACGCACGCGAAAGCTCCCAATACGGGTGCCAGGAGGTCAATGCAGCTTCACCACCGGCTCGGTGCGGCGCGTGATGAGGCGGGCGAGGGTATCCAGAGCCACTCTGGCGGGGCCGTGCAGCGCGAGCTGGTGCATCTTGTAGAGCGACTTGTACATGAGCCCTGCGAACCAGCCCTCGATGAACAGATTGCCGCCCACGAGCTTGCCCATCAGGTTGCCGACGGTGGAATATTCACCCAGCGACACCAGGGAGCCGAAATCGTGGTAGCGCCACTCCTTGAGCGGCAGCCCGGCGATGCGCCGCGGCAGCTGCCGGGCGAGGTGCGAGGCCTGCTGGTGGGCGGCCTGCGCGCGCGGCGGCACGGTCCCCTTGTGGCCCGGCCAAGGGCAGGCGGCACAGTCGCCAATGGCGAAGATGGCGTCGTCGCGCGTGGTCTGCAGGGTGAGGCGCACGACGAGCTGGTTGAGCTTGTTGGTTTCGAGCCCGCCGATGTCTTTCAGCAGGTCCGGGCTCTTGATGCCCGCCGCCCATACCACCAGCTCGGCCGGGATCAGCCTGCCGTCGGCGAAGGTGACGCCATCGGCCGTCACCTCGGTGACGGGCGCCCCGGTATGCACCTGCACCCTGAGACCGTCGAGCAGCTTGGCCGCCCCCTCCGACAACCGCTCGGGCAGCGCCGGCAGGATGCGCGGAGCGGCCTCGATCAGGTGGATCTTGATGTCCTTGTCGGGGTCGATGCGGTCGAGCCCATAGGCCACCAGCTGGCGCGTGGTCTTGTGCAGTTCGGCCGCCAGCTCGGTCCCGGTGGCGCCGGCGCCGATGATCGCCACGTCGAGCTGCCCGGGGCGCAGCAGCTCCCTTTGCGTGTTCGCCCGCAGGCAGGCGTTGACCAGGCGGGTGTGGAAGCGGTCCGCCTGCTCCGGCGTCTCCAGCGGGATGGCATGCGCCCTGACGCCCCGCGTGCTGAAGTCGTTGGTGAGGCTGCCGATGGCGATCACCAGCGTGTCGTAGCCGAACTCGCGCTCGGGCAGCACCTCCCGGCCTTCGTTGTCGAGATGGCGCGCCACCCGCACCGTCCGGCGTGCGCGGTCGATGCCGATCAGCCCGCCGAGGCGGAAGGTGAAGCCGTGCCAGTGCGCCTGTGCCAGATAGTCGATCTCGTGCATGCCGAGATCCATGCTGCCGGCCGCGACCTCGTGCAGCAGCGGCTTCCACAGGTGCGTGTGGCGCCGGTCGATGAGGGTGACGTGCGCCTTGCCGCGCTTGCCAAGCCGGTTGCCGAGCCGGGTGACCAGCTCCAGCCCGCCGGCGCCCCCGCCGACCACCACGATGCGATGCAGTTGCTCGGCCACGCGGCTCCCTGGCTAGATCAGCTCGCGTTTTCATCCCCCAGAGGGGTGTCAACGTAGGCCGCGGACAGCGGAC
>DATBKR010000168.1:0-2465 GCA_036555805.1 Hyphomicrobiaceae bacterium
GAGGAGATCGCCGACGCGCGGCATTTCCCCAACGTCGAGCGGGCCGGCGTCTTCAACGGTATCCTGCTGGGCTGGCTCAAAGCTCATCGCTGAGCGAAGTTGGGACGCGCGAGCATCGATGCGAGTGCTGCGCCGCCGACAAAGTGAGAAAGCCGCATCGCTTCACTGGACTACCTCATCAAGAGCTAACGGGGCCAGGATATCCGGTCCCGCATGCTCTGGTGAGAACGATTGCTGCGTCGCGACGCGCGCTGGCGGCCCAGGTCTCCTGAGGGTCAGTCGCGTCGAGCTCATGGCGAATTGCCTCGAAACCTGACTTGCAATCAGGTGCTTCGGCACCCCGAGCGTGGGCTGAAGGGAACGGTGCGCGAGCGCGGTCGCTGCACCCCGCACAGCGGACGCGATCGGCGACACAGGGGCAGTCGCGGATTGCGTCCGGCGGAAGGTCCGCTTCTGTATAGCTGGGCCGTTTGCGCCGCCGTGCCGCTAAGCACGTCCTCCTGAGGCACGCTATAGTCCTCCCGGAGGTGTGACATGAGCCGGGTCACGGTGAAAGCGTTCGGCAAAGCGCCAGCGGGGATCGCCACAGGGCAGTGCTTGTGCGGCAAGGTGCAGATCGAGATCAGCATGCCGGCATTCTGGGCGTGGCACGACCATTCGCGGGCCAGCCGGCGAGCCCATGGCGCCGCCTATGCGACCTATGTCGGCTGTTGGCGCAGCCGTTTCCGCGTGGCCAAGGGTGAACGCCAGCTTACCCGCTTCAAAGACGAGGCGACAGGGGACACACGCGCATTCTGCTCCCGCTGCGGCACTCCCGTCGTGTATATGCGGGGGCGGTCATCGAAGATGGTGAACATTCCGCGCGCCTTGTTCGACAGCCGCACCGGCCGCGAACCGCTCTATCACGTCGCCATCCAGGATTCGCCGGAATGGGCCTAGTCGCTACGAAAAGCTGCGCCCCTTGAAGAGGTATCCGGGCGTCATGTGGACTGGCCCGAAACGGCGCAGACGCCCCGCGGCGCCCGACATGGGCTTCGAGCCGTGAGATGCGAGGCCAGCAGGTGTCTGGAAAATCGCCATTCGGCCGAGTAGGCAGGCTTCCCACTTGCGCCGCGCCGGCTCCCAGAACGGCAGTAGCACGTACAGGCTGTCAGCGATGCCATCGTGCAAAGTGCTACTCCAGTTGTGGAGCTCGGATGCGAAGCTCGCAACCGGCTACGCGTCGGGGTCCTGCGGACGTGGAAAACGAAGGGCGCGTGAGCGCGGTCGCTGTACCCCACACAGCGGACGCGATCGACGACATCGGCACGATCGCCAATTGCGTTCCGGCAAAGGTCGGCCCTTGTATATTTGCGTCGGGCACTTGTGGACAGTAAGCCCCAGAGATTCGCAGGATCAAGAGGGCCGACGACATGATGCGCACTTCAGATGCCGGGGCGACGGGTGACGTGGAGGAGCCTGCATTTCGGCTGGAAGAGGCAACCATCCAGCACCTGCATGAGGCTATCCGCGCGGGGCGAACCACGTGCGTCGCCATTGTGCGACACTACATCGAACGCGCCCGCGCGTTCAACGGTGTCGCCAGTGCGCTGCTGACCGAGGATGGCGCCCCAATCCCGCCGACGGCGGGAGCCACGCGGGCTGGGGCGCCACTCCGCTTCCCGACGCAAACCGTCAAAGCCTCGACGCTTCTTCCCGATCTCGAAAGGTATGCCGGGCCGCCGCTCGAGTACGGGCGCATGGAACCGACCGCGTCGGACCCGGACGTGCACCAGCAGTTTGGCATGATCGTCGGTATAGCCGATGCGGGCCAGGTGAATGCGCTCGCGACTCTCAATATCCGAGGCGAACGCTCGGTCACCTGCAAAGGCGAGTTCGACAGACATCCCTCTCTCGGCCCACTTCCGCCCGGAGCCCCGCCTGTCTGCGAATTCTTCCGGCACCTACCGGACGCGCTCGAACGCGCGGCCGAGCTTGATGCCACCTACGGCCGCAATCCCGACCTCGATACAATGCCCATGTACGGCGTGGTGTTCTCGTTCAAGGACTCCTTCGATACCAAGGACATGCGCTCGACCGGCGGCGGCGACGCGCGCTACGACATCGACTTTCCCGCCCGCGACCACATTCTCATCGAGCAGCTTCGTCGCAAGGGCGCGATCATCTACGCGAAGGCGGTGAACACCGAGTACAACGGGCGTGCCGGCGACCCGGGCGGACGCCACAAGCCGGATAAAGTGCTGGCCTCGACCCTGGGGCATCAACGCAGCACCTGGGGCGGCAACCCCTGCAATCCCTACGACACGACCAGATCGGCATCGCTTGGATCGAGTTCGGGCTCGGCCTTGTCGGTCAGCACCAATCTTGTGATGGCAAGCCTCGGCGAGGAAACCAGGGCATCCTGCCGCGGCCCATCCAATCACAATGCGGTCGCGCTGATCCTCCCCCACAAGGGTATGATCGGT
>DATBKR010000169.1:0-5347 GCA_036555805.1 Hyphomicrobiaceae bacterium
GCCCTCGACTATGTCGGCGTGCTGGCGGTGGAGATGTTCCATTTGGGCCCTGCCGCGCCGGCCTCGGCCCGCCTGATGGTCAACGAGATCGCCCCGCGCGTGCACAACAGCGGCCACTGGACCATCGAGGCGTGTGCGGTAAGCCAGTTCGAGAACCACATCCGCGCCGTGGCCGGCTGGCCGCTCGGCTCCACGGTGCGCCACAGCGACGCCGAGATGGTCAACCTGATCGGCGAGGAGGCCGGCGCCTGGCTCGAACTGGCCGCCGAGCCCGGCGCGTGCCTGCACCTCTACGGGAAGCACCAGGCACGCCCCGGCCGCAAGATGGGCCATGTGACCCGGCTCGCGGCGAAAACCTGAACCGGGCTGGGTCAACGCCGCACGCGGGCCAGAAAATAGGCGAGGTCGGCGAAATCGGCGTCGGTGAGGCCGCGCACGGCCTCGGCCATTGCTGCCTGGGTGCCGACGCGGGTGCCGGCGCGGTAGTCGTGCAGCGCCTTCACCAGATACGCCTCGTGCTGGCCTGCGAGGCGCGGCATCTGCTCGCGCCCGGAG
This sequence comes from Hyphomicrobiaceae bacterium, assembly GCA_036555805.1. GTDB lineage: Bacteria > Pseudomonadota > Alphaproteobacteria > Rhizobiales > Hyphomicrobiaceae > AWTP1-13. The sequence continues at coordinate 556 of DATBKR010000169.1, forward strand.
AAGTCGGCGTTGTGGCAGCTGGCGCAGAGACGCTGCGCCGCCAGTTCGGCGCCGCGCTTGTATCTCGCCTCGTCCCGGGCATCCGCGACCGGCGCCGGAGCCGGCAGCTTCGCCATGTGCTCGGCGATCGCCGTCAGCTCTGCGTCGGTCAGCTCCTTGGCGACGAGGTTCATCTCCTCGCTCTTGCGCCGGCCCTCGCGGTAGAAGAACAGCTGGTACATGACGGCCAGCTTGGGCTGGCCGCCGATATGGGGAATCCTGGAGTCGCTCGATCGCCCGTCGGCGCCGTGACAGGCCGTGCACTGCTCAATCTTGTCCTGCAGCGACTGGGCGCGCGCCGCCCCGCAGGAGGCCGCCAATAGGACGGCAAGGCCGCACGCGGCCAGCAGGCTGCGGCACTCGGGCGTCGGGGGTCGGGCGTCGATTGTGGGGTCAGACCCTGCGGGTCTGACCCCATCGCTCCAACGCTGTCTTCTATTGCCCACGACCGGCATCGGGGTTGTGCCCAGGGGTCAGACCCGCAGTTGCGGGGGCAGACCCCTCGCGTCCAACCTTTCTGGATCGCTCCACCGTGGTGGCGAGGGGTCTGACCCCGGCTAGCTACCGACCATACGAGACGCGGTAGAGGGCGCCGTTGTGGTCGTCCGAGACCAGCAGCGAGCCGTCGGGCATGGTCAGGATGTCAACCGGCCGCCCGAGGTACTGGTTATCCTTCACCCAGCCCGTCAGGAACGGCTCCACGTCCCGCACCCGCCCGTTGCCGTCGAGGTAGGCGACCGACACGTCGGCGTACTTCTTGGTGCGGTTCCAGGGTCCGTGGCGGGCGATGAAGATGGCGCCCCGGTACTTCGCCGGGAACGACCGGCCCGTATAGAACGTCATGCCCAGCGGGGCCGCGTGCGGCCCGAGCGTCGCCGCCGGCTTCACGAAGTCGGCGCACGCCTTGCCCCAGCCGAACTGCGGATCGGTCATGATGCCGGAGTGGCAGTAGGGATACCCGAAGTTGTCCTTGCCGGGGTTCTTGACCACGTTCAGCTCGTCGAGCGGCATGTCCTCGGACAGCCAGTCGCGCTGGTTGTCGGTGAACCACAGCTGCTTGGTCTGCGGGTGGAAGTCGAAGCCCACGGAGTTGCGCACGCCGCGCGCCACGATCTCGCGCCCGCTGCCGTCGGCATTGATGCGGAAGATCTGCGCATACTTCTCGGGGTCGGGCTCGCAGATGTTGCAGTTGGCGCCCACCGGCACGTAGAGCTTGCCGTCGGGCCCGAAGCGCAGGTACTTCCAGCCGTGCGGCACGTCGCCGGGCAGGTTGGTGTAGACGTCGACCGGCTGCGGCGGGCTGTCAAGCTTGTCCTCGATGTTGTCGTAGCGCATGATTTTCTTAGGTGTGGCCACGTACAGCGCGCCCTTGCGGAACTCGATGCCGCTCGGCAGCTCCAGTCCGGACAGGATGGTCTTGACCTCGCGCTTGCCGTCCTTCTCCGTGATCGCATAGATCTTGCCGGCCACGAACAGCGAGCTGACGAAGATCGTGCCCTTGTCGCCGCGCCTGATGGCGCGCGCATCGAGGATGCCCGGCTGGTACACCTCAACCTTGAAACCGGCCGGCGCCTTCAGCTTGGGGAGCTTGTCGGCCGCCGTCGCCACCGGCGGCGCGGCAACCGGCGCCATCTGGGCTCCGGGCCCTGTCTTCGGCTTCCCGATGGCCCAGAACGGCGGTTCCTCGTCCTTCTTCTCCTGGGCGTAGGCCGCGGCCACGGACAAGAGACCCGCAGCGAGCACCGACGCGGCCAAAAGGCCGCGCTTGTTCAGCAGGCGCATGACGTTCCTCCTCCTAGATCAGGCGTGATCCGAAGACTTGTATGAGCCTGCCACACGACACGACCGGCAGGCCTGCTCCCTCCGCCTGGCGCCGAGAGGTTAGTCCCCGGCTTCGAGTCATGGCAAGCCGGTTCCGCGGCTCGGCGCAACTGTCATGCCGGGCGAGCGCGGCAGCGCGAGACCCGGTACCCAGGGTCAGAAGCGTCGCGCCTACCTGCCTGGCGCTGGGTCCCGGATATTGCGCTTCGCTCAATTCCGGGATGACAAGTTTCTCGCGCAATTCCGGGTGCGAGCCCGGTACTAGTCGTCATCGCGTGCGGGTCTCGCCCTCGATGCGTGTGCCTTGGCGCCGCTGCGCCTGGAGTCGGTGCCGCCGGTCGGCAGCACGGCGGGCGCCGTCGGCTTGGCCGGCCCCGGTGCGAACCCGGGTGCAGACCCGGACGCCGGCATCGGGATCAGCGCCCTGGCGTTGCGCTCGTGGCTGGCCGTCCGCAGCCACGTGGCCAGCACGATCAGGATGACGGCCAGCCCCACGACCAGGAGGCCCAAACCTGCCCCGTCACGCGCAGCCGGAGGTGGCGCGGCAGCGGCCAACGGGGCCGCCGGGCGGGGCACCTCGGCCGGGGCCGGCGCCGACGGCCGCACCAGGCCGGCCACAACGGCAATGAGGATGCAGAGCAGCCCGGCGATGGCCTGCATCATTGCGAACGTCTGCCGGTCGATGGCGGGGGCTGCCGCGAGCGTGCCGAGCGCCGACGCCAGCAATGGCACGCCCACAAGGGCGAAGACGGCGGCCATCAAAATCCGCATGCCCGATGCCCGGCTCTTGGGTTCCAGAACGCACTCGATCCGACAGCGGACACGCGAGAGACGCGCACGCCAATCGATTCCCCTCGTACATGGAGTCGCGCCGCCGCAACAGGAACCGCGCCCCCCGCGCGTCCCAATCTCACCTTAATCTCACCTCACGACCTCACCATCTCACCATTGGCCCGCGCCCCCAACTCGGCTAGCGTGGCGGGACGCCGCGTGCCGGGAGACCGCATGAACGCCCACGCCAAGCTCGAAATCGGCCATTCCGCCTGCCCTCACGACTGCCCGTCCACCTGCGCGCTCGACGTGGAGCTGCTTGGCGGCAACCGCATCGGCCGCGTCCACGGAGCCAGCGACAACAGCTACACGGCGGGCGTCGTCTGCGCCAAGGTTGCACGCTACGCCGAGCGCATCCATCACCCGGATCGGCTCCTCCACCCTCTCCGCCGCAGGGGTTCCGGCCGCTTCGAGCGCGTCTCCTGGAACGACGCCCTCGACATCACGGCCGAGGCGATGCTGGCGGCCGAGCGCCGTCACGGGCCCGAGGCCGTCTGGCCCTACTACTACGCCGGCACCATGGGGCTCGTGATGCGCGACGGCATCAACCGCCTGCGTCACGCCAAGCGCTACTCGGGCATGTATGCAACCATCTGCACCACGCTGGCGTGGACCGGCTTCATCGCCGGCACCGGCCGGCTGGCGGGCGCCGACCCGCGCGAGATGGCCAAGTCGGACCTGATCGTGATCTGGGGCACCAACCCGGTCAACACCCAGGTCAACGTCATGACGCACGCCACCCGCGCCAGGAAGGAGCGGGGCGCCAAGATCGTGGCCATCGACGTCTACCGCAACGGCACCATGGAGCAGGCCGACTTGGCCCTCTGCGTTAGGCCCGGCACCGACGGCGCGCTCGCCTGCGCCGCCATGCACGTGCTGTTCCGCGATCGCCTCGCCAACTGGCCGTATCTGGAGAAGTATACCGACTGTCCGCGCGAGCTGGAAGCGCACCTCAAGTCGCGCACGCCGGAGTGGGCCAGCACCATCACCGGCCTGTCGGTGGACGAGATCGAGACGTTCGCCCGCATGGTCGGGACCACACCGCGCACCTACTTCCGCCTCGGCTATGGCTTCGCGCGCTCGCGCAACGGCGCCCACAACATGCATGGTGCGCTGTGCATCCCGGCCGTCACCGGGGCGTGGCTGCACGAGGGCGGCGGCGCCTTCCACAACAACGGCGCCATCTATCACTGGAACCGCTCGCTGATCGAAGGCCTCGACGTGGCCGATCCCGGCGTGCGCATACTCGATCAGTCACGCATCGGCCCGGTGCTGACCGGCGATCCGCACGACATCGGGCACGGGCCGCCGGTCACGGCGCTGTTCATCCAGAACACCAACCCGGTGCAGGTGGCGCCCGAGCAGCGCAAAGTGAAGGCCGGGTTCGCGCGCGAGGACCTGTTCGTCTGCGTGCACGAACAGTTCATGACCGCCACGGCGGAGATGGCGGACGTGGTGCTGCCGGCCACCATGTTCCTGGAGCACGACGACATCTACCAGGGCGGCGGCCATCAGCACATCCTGCTGGGCCCGAAGCTCGTCGAGCCGCCAGGCGAGTGCCGCTCCAACCACGAGGTGATCTGCGAGCTGGCCAAGCGCGTGGGGGCCGAGCACCGGGGCTTCGGCATGAGCCCGCGCGAGATCATCGACTGGACCTTGCGCAATTCCGGCTGGGGCACGCTGGCCGATCTGGAGGCCGCGAAGTGGATCGACTGCCAACCGGACTTCGCCAAGGCGCATTACACCGATGGGTTCGCCTACCCGGACGGCCGGTTCCGCTTCAAGCCCGATTGGGAGAACGTGCCCGCGCCGCGCGCCAACGGCATCCGTGTCAGGGCCGATATGCCGGCCCTGCCGGACCACTGGGATGCGATCGAGAAGGCCGACGCGAAGCACCCCTTCCGCCTCGCCACCAGCCCCTCGCGCGACTACCTCAACTCCTCCTTCAACGAGACGCCGACCAGCCAGGCGCGCTACGGCAAGCCGCGCGTGAAGGTGCATCCCGACGACCTCGCCGGCCTCGGTCTCGAGGACGGCGCACGCGTGCGCATGGGCAACGAGCGCGGCGAAATCGTGCTGCAGGCGGAGGCATTCGACGGTG
>DATBKR010000170.1:0-10195 GCA_036555805.1 Hyphomicrobiaceae bacterium
GACCCTGGTTGCGGCGGGCGGCTGGGACCCGTTCAACGTCACCGAGGATGCCGATCTGGGGTTCCGCCTGGCGCGGCGCGGGCTGTGCACGGCGGTGCTGGCGTCGACCACGTGGGAGGAGGCGCCGGTCAGCTTCGGCGGCTGGTTCAGGCAGCGCACCCGATGGCTGAAGGGCTGGATGCAGACATATCTGGTGCACACGCGCCAGCCGCTGCGGCTCGCTCAAGACCTTGGCCTGCGTGGCACGCTCGGTTTCCATACGCTCATAGGCGGGCTTGTACTGCTGGCCCTTCTGCACCCGCTGTTCTACGCGATCCTCGCCTACCATGCCGCGTCCGGCCGGCTGCTTGCGCCCGCGCTGACGCAGGCCGGCGCGGTGCTCTGGGCCGCCGCCTGGATCAATCTCGCTGCCGCCTACCTCACCTCGATCGCTGTCGGCGCCGTGAGCGCGTGGCGGCGCGGGCAGCGCGGCCTCGCCCGGTCGGCGCTGACGATGCCCGTGTGTTGGCTGCTGGCCTCGGCCGCGGCCTACCGGGCGCTCTACCAGCTCGCCACGGACCCGTATCTCTGGGAGAAGACGGAACACGGCGTGGAAGAGGGAGGCAGCAGGCAGCAGGCAGCAGGCAGTAGGCAGTAGGCAGTAGTGTCGTCCGCTGGAGGCGGCTACTGCCCTATTGCCTACTGCCTATTGCCTGGGTCAGGCCCGCAGGGTTTGACCCCGCTGATCCCGCAACGCGGCGTGGTACGCTTCGCGCGTCCTGGCGCGCACCGCCGTCTCGGTGTACTCCCGCACCAGCTTGCGCCGCGCGGCGGCACCTGCCTGCAATCGCAGCTGCGGGTTCGCGACCAGTTCGGTGAGCGCGCCGGCCAGCGCGCGGGCATTGCCGGGGGGGACGACCAGCCCTTCGATACCGGGGCGCACGAACTGCCGGCATCCCGGCACGTCGGAGACGACAAGCGGCCGGCCGCACGCGGCCGCCTCCAGCATGGCGCGCGGCATGCCGTCCCCGCCCAGGGCGGGCACTGCCGCAATGTCGGTCCTGCGCCAGACGCCGACGATGTCGCGGGTGCGCCCGTGCCAGGCGACGCCGGGCTCGCGGCTCCAGCTCTGCAGTCGTTCGTTCGGGATCGCCTCACGACTGCCGGAGTCCGCGTCGCCGTAGAGGTCGATCTCCAAGGCCACGCCGCGGGCGCGCAGCAGGCGCTGCGCTTCGATCAGCACGTGCACCCCCTTCGATCTGATCATGCGTCCCACATAGGCCACACGCGGCACCGCGTTGGCGGGCGGGGCAAGGTGGGGGTAGCGCGCAGGATCGACCCCGGCGCCGGGCAGGATCGCCGTCCGCTCCGGCACGGCGACGCGCGCGGCGACCATCTCCGCCACGTCGTCGCCGTTCTCCGCCACGAGCCAGGCGTTGTGGGCCGCCGTGCACCGCCTCAGCGCCGCGTGCGCGAGGGCGCGCAGTATCAGCGCCACCGGCGCGCGCGCATAGCCGAGATAGCCGCGGCCCGTGAGATGCAGCATCACCGCCGCCGGCCGATGCGCCGTCCTGGCGAGCGCCAGGCTGGTCATGACCATGGGCTGCATGGCGATGGCGTGGATCGCGTCCGGCCGCTCCGCGTCGATCAGCCGCGCGAGCCTCTCCCGCACCGCCTTGATCTCGCTCACGCGCAGCGAGCCGCGCTGCATGTCGAAGGCGCGCGTCTCGACGCCCAGCGCCTGCAGCTCGGCGAACCGGCCGCTCGGGCGGGCGGCCACGATCACGGTGCCCGCCAGCGTCCTCAGCTCGGCGAGCAGCGGGACGAAGTGCGACAGGGCGAACCAGTCCTCGGTGACCACGACGAGAACCTTGCCCCAGGGCCGGACGGAGCCCTCAACGGTCAGCATCGGCCGAGCCTCCCCGTGCGTCCATCCCCCACCTCTAACAGAACGCGACGGGAGGCAATATTCCACCCAGCCGATTTTGCGTGGATTGCGGGTGCGTGCTGGCAGGGACGCAACCCTGGCCGGCCGGAGAGCTGGCCAAATGGGGAGTTGGAGCGTGCGGCGGGCGTGGGCACATTTGGGCCAGGTTCTCACCTTGCAGGGATGTCCATCATGTCCGCACCTATCGACGCCAATATCCTGACCGCCCTGTCGGGGCGGCTTGAACAGATCGCCGAGGCCGCCAGCGGCGCCGTGGTCGGCGTGCGTGCGCAAGGACGCCGCGTGGCGAGCGGCTTCATCTGGAAGCCGGGCGCGGTCGTCACGGCCGCGGGCGCGATCGAGGCCGACGAGGAGCTTTCCGTAAGCCTGGCGGCGGACCGTGGCCTTGCCGCCCAGCTCGCCGGCCGCGATCCGGCGACCGGCGTCGCTGTGCTGCGCGTGCGGGAGGGCCTGCCCGACGCGCCGCCGTTCGCTACGGGCAGCCAGGAGCGCGTCGGCCGACTGGTGCTGGCGCTGGGCCGCGGCGATCCGGGCCTCATCGCCGCCCTGGGCATGGTCGCGGCGGTCGGCGGGCCGTGGCAGAGCCAGCGCGGCGGCAGCCTGGACCGCCTGATCCTGCTCGACATGCGGCTGCGCGAGCGCTGCAAGGGGGGCATCGTCATCGACGGCGACGGCGCGCTGCTCGGCATGGCGCTGCTCGGGCCGCGGCAGAGGCCGCTGGTGATCCCGACCGCGACCATCGAGCGGGTGGCGCCGCAGCTGCTCGCCGAAGGCCGCATCGAGCGGGGCTATCTGGGCGTCGGCCTGCATCCCATCCGGCTCGACGACGCGCTCGCTGCCGTGCACGGCCTGGAGGACCGGCGCGCCAGCATGGTGGTCAGCGTCGATCCCGACGGGCCGGCGCGCAAGGGCGGCGTTCTCGTGGGCGACGTGATCGTGGGCTTCAACGGGGAGCCGGTGCCGGGCATGCGCAGCCTGCTCGGCAAGCTCACGCCTGAGAGCGTCGGCCGCGTCGCCGAACTGAGGCTCCTGCGCGCTGGGCAGATCGCCACCGCCAAGGTCGCCATCGGCGCGCGCCCCGCGGCCTGAGGAGGGCGCGGCACAAGGAGGAGCGCGAGGCCGGTGGCCAGATCCGCGGTAGCGGTGGAGCTTGCGATCGGCGATCCCGACCTGGCCGAGCGCGTGCGCGACGCGCTCGCTGAGAGCCGCGGGTTTGCCATCGTCGCGCCCGATGACGGCCGCGGCGCCGATGTGCTGATCGTGGACTCCGCCGATCGCGCGGCGGACGCGGAGTGCGTGGTCGTGCTCCTCGCCGGCGCCTCGCAGAGCACCGTCGCGCTGCGCCTCGGCGCCACCGCGGTGGTGCCCCCGGACGCGGGCGTCGCTGTCCTGCGCGCCGCCGTCCGCGCCGCCGCGCTCGGCCTGACGACGCTGCCCGCGGAGCTTCGGCAGAACCTCGTCGGTGCGCCGGCCGGCCACGAGAACGAGGACGGCTCCGAAGCTGCGGACGCGTCGCGGGGCCTCACCGCGCGCGAGTTGCAGGTCCTGCAGCTGCTGGCGGAAGGCGCCTCCAACAAGGCCATCGCCCGGCGGCTCGGCATCACGCCGCATACGGCGAAGTTCCACGTCGCCGCCATCGCGGCCAAGCTCGGCGCATCGGGCCGCACCGACGCGGTCGTCAAGGCCATGCGGCTGGGGCTGGTCATGGTGTGAGGGGTCAGACCCCTCGCGTGAGCGCTCCTTCTTTCAGCGAGGTTGAGGCGAGGGGTCTGACCCCTGCTCTCCCCCCAAAATGAGGAGGACGTGGCCGCCTCTCTCAGCCACGTCCTCCTTGCCCCGCCGCTGCAGCACTCGCGCCGACGGCTGCCCGACGAGGCTGGGGGCGTGTCGGGTCGATGCCATTCGTCGCGTGCGCCTCGGACAACGGGATCATGGACCAGGACATTCGCTCTGTGCGCCTCACATTTGCGTCACCCCGTGGTTAGATGACAGTAAGATGATATCGTGCCATCGACCGATGCCCTTCCTCGCTGCCGAGCAGCGGACAGACGCACAAGGCCCTCCGAAGACACAATGGTTTGTGACCGCAGTCCGCGGGTCGGCACTGTTTACGGGGGAGAGCGGACGATAGTCGCAGGGTGCGGCCCCGAACGCCTCGCGGGCTCCCGGGGCAGCGGCGCGTCAGTTGGGGCGCCTCTCGCGCTGAGACTCCCGGGCAGCCTCCTCGGGCTGCGCCTGCATGGCGTGCAGCGCATCGTCGGCCAGCGTCTTGCCGAGCTTGCTCATGGCCTCGAACTCGCTGCTGTAGTCGGCGAGCGCGCTCTGGAAGTAGTCGGCACACACGCCGTACATGTCCTGCAGCGATTTGCAGGCCGCGAGCTGCTCGGGCACGCCCAGCTCCTTCTTCAGCCGCCGGTTGAGAAACTCGGCCCAACTCTGGTTCATTGCCGCAAGGTTCGCGTAGACCTTGCCGTTCACCTGCGCCATCGCCGCCAGCGCCGGCCGGTTTATCTCCATGAAGGCCTCGAGTGCGAACGGCGTCATCAAAGGGGGAAAGCCGACGTCGGCCCGCCCGCCAATCGTCTTCTCAGGCATGTCGTCGATCTCCGCTGCTACAGGGTTTCGGACGCCCAGCCCTCCCCGGACTCTACGTCGCAACGCCGCGCCTTTCCAGGGGTCAGGTCTCAGGGATCGGGCTTCAGGGGTCAGATTTCAGAGAGGTCCAGCGTTTCGTCTCGTCCCTGACACCTGAAACCTTTCGCCTGGACGGCCCTGCCCTAGCTTCGGCTGGCCTCGAAGGCCTGGAGTTGGGCGCGCAGCGGAAGGCCGGCGCGCGAGCCAAGCCGCGTGCACTTGAGCGCGGCCGCAGCGGCGGCCGTGCGCGCGCTCTCGGAGGGCGAGCGGCCCTCGGCCAGCATGAGGGCAAAGGTGCCGTGGAAGGCATCGCCGGCGCCGGTGGTGTCCGTCACGGTCACGCTGAAGGCCGGCACGCGACCGCCGCCGGCGCGCTCGCGCCAGAGGTAGCCGCCGGCGCCGAGGGTGACGCCTGCATGCCGAGGTCCGAGCGTGAGAGCGTGCTCCAACCGCTCGGGGTCGGTGCCGGCGGGCACGAAATCGCGCAGCGCCGGCGCCGAGAAGATGGCGTAGTCGGTGAGCTGCAGCAGCCCCGGGAGGGCCTCGCGCGCGCCTGAATCGGCGTCGAGCAGGGTGAGCACGTTGTCCTTGCGCGCCTGGGCGAACACCGCGCGCACGCCTTCGAGCCAGCGCACGTCGCCCACCACCGCGTCGGCGGTCTTGACGCGCTCCAGCGGCAACCAGCTGGTGCCCGAGGGCATGCCGGCGTCGCGCTGGCCCACGATCAGCCGCTCGCCCTTGTCGTCGACGATGATCGCGGAGGTGGAGGAGCGTGCGCCCTCGAACGCCTGCACGTAGCGCACGTCCACGCGCTCGGCGCGCAGGCCGGCGCGGATGGTGTGACCGGCATTGTCGTCGCCCACCCGGCTCCACAGCTCTGCCGCGCCGCCCAGGCGGGCGATGGTCACCGCGGCATTGGCCGCCATGCCGCCTCCGGCCTCGATATGCTCCAGGGCGCGGACCTTGGTGGGCTGCGGCGGGAAGGCCTCGATGCGGTAGACGCGATCGAGGGCGGCATGGCCCACGCAGATGATGTGCTTTCCCGCTGCCATGCTTGCGGCTGCCCTTTTGGCCGTCGGCGCTCGTGCCGGGCTCGGCCCCGCCGCCAACCTTAGTCATTGGTGCCCCCCAGGAAAAGCCGATTGCCAGGAAATGCGGCCGGGAAATGTCGCAGGCGCGCCTGATCCAATCGCCGCGCGGTGGCGTAACGGCTTTGCATCAGGGCGCTACGATGAGCTATGCTTAACGTCTCACCCATACCAGGACCAGGCGGACAGTCCCCGCTCAGCGCTCACCGCGGCATCATGGCAGACCTGTTGCAGCGTATTGCCGAGCGGGCAGACCCTGCGGCATTTCGCGAGCTCTACGAGGCCTACGGGCCGCGGGTCAAGGCCTACATGATGCGCAAGGGCGCCGACGCCGGGACCGCAGAGGACCTGGCGCAGGAAACGCTCCTTACGGTCTGGCGCAAGGCCGCGCTCTATGCCGGCGACAAGGGCAGCATGACCACCTGGGTGTTTGCCATCGCCCGCAACCTCAGGATCGACCGGCTGCGCCGGGAGGTGCCGTGGCAGGAACTGCCCGAGGGGCGCATGGCCGAGGCATCGGGCGAGCCGCTGCCCGACGAGGCTATGGCCGAGAAGGAGCGGCGGGAGCGGGTGCAGGCGGCGCTGGCCGCGCTGCCCGCAGAGCAGAGGGAAGCGGTGTCGCTGGCCTACCTTGAAGGCCTCTCGCACAGCGAGATCGCGGAGCGGCTGGGCGTGCCCTTGGGAACAGTGAAATCGCGCATGCGCATCGCGTATCAGAAGATCCGCCAGGCGCTCGAGAATCTAGAATGACCATCACCCGCCATCCCGACGACTCGACGCTGCTGAGCTACGCAGCCGGCTCACTGCCCGGCGCGCTGGCCGCGGTCGCGGCTGCGCACCTGTCGGTGTGCCCGCGCTGCCGGGACGAGGTGGCCCTGATGGAGGTCCTGGGCGGCGCGCTCCTGGGCGATGTCCCGGGAGCGGCAATGGGCGGTTCCGTACCGGCGGCACCCGAGATCGAGCACCCCCGGCCCATCTTGGCGTCGCCTGCCATCGCGGGCGAGGTGCCGGCCCCCCTCGCGCGGCTGATCGGGCACGACCTGGACGCCCTGCGCTGGCGCTGGATCTCGCGCGGCCTGTGGCTGCGGTGGGTACCGATTGCCGGGGGCGGCAAGCTGCACCTGTTCAAGGGCGCGCCGGGCGTGACGGTGCCCGAACACGGCCACCACGGCAGCGAGCTCACCATGGTGCTGCGCGGCACGCTGGCCGACAGCACGGGCGAGTACGCGGTGGGCGACGTGTGCGATCTCGACGAGAGCGTCGAACATATCCCCATCGCCGGCGCGGAGGGGTGCGTCTGCGTCGTCGCACAGGACCGGCCCGTGCGCTGGCGGCGCCTGCTGGTGCGGCTGGCGCGGCCGTGGCACGGCATGTAGCGGGGGCCGCGGACCGCGCTCTATCAGTCGTCGTCCTTGTCGTCGCCATCGTCCTCCATGGCGTCGTGCACGAGGTCCATGAGCTGCTGCTGGCCCTCGGCCTGGGACTCCACGGGCCATTCCGCGAGCACCGCCTCGCCCTGCTTGATCACGACCTTGAAGGGAAGCTCGCCGCCGGGGTTTTCGACAACATCCGCCGTCAGAAACGCCATTTCGGCCTCCATACTTTGAGACATCGCGCCAATGGACCGGCAGGCACTGCACCTGCGCATGGCCCAAGTCAAGGCCCCGGATTGCGTCTTCCGGTGCATCGGCAGGGCATCGGCGTGGCCGGTCTTGTGCCGCTGGTGGAGTGCGCGCGCCCCGTTTACGATGGTGCACGGGGTACGCCTGTGCACGCACAATGGCGCCGCCGGTGACGTCGGTCGGAACGAGGACGGCGCCGGGCGCCGGGAGGAACGAGGATGAAGGTCTACACCTACTGGCGCTCGCTGGCGACGTTCCGGGTGCGCATCGCGCTCAACCTGAAGGGGCTCACGTACGAGCCGGTCGAAGTCAACCTCGATGCCGGCGACCAGCACCAGCCGGGCTACAGAAACGTCAACCCGCAGATGGTGATCCCCTCGCTGGTGCTGGACGACGGAAGCGTGCTCTACCAGTCGATGGCGATCCTGGAGTACCTCGACGAAGTCTACCCCGAGCCGCCTCTGCTGCCCGCCGACTCCAAAGGCCGGGCGCGCGTGCGGGCGCTGTCGCTGATCACGGTGGCCGATTCGCACCCGCTCATCACGCCGCGCGTGCGCAACTACGTGGCGGCCACGTACGGGCTCGACGACGAGGGCAAGGCCGCCTGGGTGCGGCGCTGGTTCGCCCAGGGCCTCGACGCCTACGAGGGACACCTGTCGCGCGATGCGGCCACCGGCGCCCACTGTCACGGCGATGCGCCCACCCTGGCCGATCTCTGCCTCGCCAGCCACTGCGCGGGATACATGGTGTTCAGGGGCACGCTGGACAGTTATCCCACGGTGAAGCGCATCTACGAGCGCTGCATGGCCGACGAGCGCTTCGCCAGCGCCCACCCCCTGCGACAGCCGGGCGCGCCCAAGGCGCACTGAAGGTCTCTGCTCGGCCACTGGCTCGGCGGACCGGGGCCCACTCGAACCCTGCAAGTTGACTCGGCGCCGCCTGCGCGCGGATAAGGGGCCGGCACGCCGATCGGTGCCCGGCTATCGGTACGGTGGCCGGATCTTGGCGCCGAGCTCCGCAGACCTCGAGGCAGCAAGGAAGCCCGTCATGTTCACCCGCATGGAGATCGGCCGCATCGCCGGCATCCCGATCTACCTCGACATGATGTTCGTGCTGGTGCTGCTGTTCTTCACCTATCCCTACTTCATCCGCGGCAGCACGCAGGCGGTGTCGGCCGGGTTCGTGATCATCGTCGGCATCCTGGTGTCGATCCTGCTGCACGAGCTGGGGCACGCCTTCGCCGGCCGCCTCTTCAACGCCCGCGTCTCCCACATCGAGCTGACGGGGCTCGGCGGCGTCGCCAGCTTCGAGCGCTCGCTGCCGCGGTCCGCGTTCGCGCGGTCGGTCATCTATCTGGCCGGCCCCGCTGTGAACCTCGGGCTCTGGTTCGCGTTCGAGGCGCTGGCCCGGCAGGCTGCCTTCGCGGGCCAGTGGACCGTAGTCACGCCGCTGCTGGAGCTGGCATGGGTCAACAAGGTGCTGCTCATCTTCAACCTGCTGCCGGCCTACCCGCTGGACGGCGGGCTCGCGCTCGACGCGTGGCTCGGCCGGCTCATTGGCCCGTTCTGGTCGGTACGGATCATTGCCAGCCTGGGCCTCGCCTGCTCCGCCTGGCTCGCCTACATCTCGCTCCCGACCAATTTCTATCTCTTGTTCATCGCCCTGTTCCTGGCTATGGCGAACTGGCAGAAGCTGCAGGGCCTCGGCCGGTGGCAGCGCTGGTAGGCTTCCGATCGCCCCTCAAAATTCCAGCCGTTTTACGCGCACCACCTGGGGCAGGGCCCTGATGCGGGCCAGCACCTCGTCGGAGGCCGGCTCGTCGATGGCCACCATGCAGATGGCGTTGCCGCCCGGCTTGTCGCGGCCGAGGTTGAGCGTGGCGATGTTGAGCCCGGCCTCCCCCATCAGGGTTCCGAAGCGGCCGATGAAGCCAGGCTTGTCCTCGTTGCGGATGAACAGCATGCGCGGGGCCAGCTCGAACTCCATATCGATGTCGCGCACCTGGATGATGCGGGGGCGGCCGTCGGAGAACACCGTGCCGGCCACCGAGCGCCGGTATCTGTCGGTGGTCACCGTGAAGCGGATGTAGCTCTCGAAGATGCCCTCCTGCCCGCGCGTCACCTCCTCGATCTGCATGCCGCGCTCCCTGGCGCTGATGGCCGCGGACACCATGTTCACCTCGGCCAGCAGTGGGCGCAGGGCGCCGGCCAGCGCCGCCGCGGTGAGCGGCTTGGTGTTGAGGCGCGCCACCTCGCCCGCGTACTCGATGCGCACGCCCTTGATGCTGGTCTCGGTGAGCTGGCCGGCGAACGAGCCGAGCTGCTCGGCGAGCTTCACCCAGGGCTTGAGGCGCGGCGCCTCCTCGGCGGTGATGTTGGGGAAGTTGACGGCGTTGGAGATGGCGCCGCGCAGCAGGTAGTCAGACATCTGCTCGGCCACCTGCAGGGCCACGTTCTCCTGCGCCTCGCCGGTGGAGGCGCCCAGGTGCGGCGTGCAGATCACGCTGGGGAGGCCGAACAGCGCGCTCTCCGTGGCCGGCTCGGTCTCGAACACGTCGAGCGCGGCGCCCGCCACGTGCCCCGACTTCAAGGCGGCGGCGAGCGCGCGCTCGTCGACGAGCCCGCCGCGAGCGCAGTTGACGATGCGCACGCCCTTCCTGGTCTTGGCGAGCGCGGCCGCGTCGATGATGTTCCTCGTTCTGTCGGTGAGCGGCGTGTGCAGCGTGATGAAGTCGGCGCGCCGCAGGAGGTGGTCGAGGTCCACCTTGGTCACGCCGATCTCGACCGCCCGCTCCTCCGAGAGGAACGGATCGTAGGCGAGCACCTTCATCTTGAGGCCGATGGCCCGGTCGGCCACGATCGAGCCGACGTTGCCGCAGCCGATCACGCCCAGCGTCTTGCCGAACACCTCGACGCCCATGAACC
>DATBKR010000171.1:0-9942 GCA_036555805.1 Hyphomicrobiaceae bacterium
ACCCTTGTTCATGAGCGTTGCGGAGTCGATCGTGATCTTGCGGCCCATGGACCAGTTGGGATGGCGCAGCGCCTCCTGCGGCGTGGCAAGCTCCAGCCGCTCCGCGCTCCACGTCCGGAACGGCCCGCCCGATGCCGTGAGCACGATGCGCTCGATGGCGGCCCGCTCCGCGCCGGCCAGCAGCTGGAACGCGGCGGAATGCTCCGAATCCACCGGAACGAGCTCCGTGCCGGCCCTGCGCACCGCCTCCATGAAGATCTGACCGGCACATACCAGGCATTCCTTGTTGGCGAGAGCCACCCGCCGGCCCTGATCCACCGCCGCCAGCGTGGGGCGCAGCCCGGCCGCCCCGGTAATGGCAGCCATCACGCAATCGGCGGGCATCGCTGCGGCTGCGATCAGCGCGTCTGCGCCTGCCGCAGCTTCGATCCCCGTGCCGGACAGGCACGCCTTCAGCTCTGCGTAACGGGTCTCATCCGCAAGCACCGCAAGACGTGCGCGGTGCCGCACGGCGATCTCCGCCAGCGCTCGGGCATTGCGGTTGGCCGTTACGGCGGCGACCTCGAATAGATGGGGGTTGCGGGCGATAACGTCCAGTGTGCTCTGACCGACCGACCCTGTGGCGCCGAGGACGCTCACGCGCCGCAACACCGCACCGGCGGCGTCAGCGCAGGCGGCGCCCTGCCGGATAGCGCTCGTCTGACCGGGATTCATCATGATTGACACCCTACCGCCGCCATCGCTCGGAGCCGCTCATGACCCGAGCAACAGCGCGCGCGCCGGCGAAGACATGTTGATGGCGATGGCGGCGAGCCCGACGGCGGATGCCGCAGTCACCAGGCCATCGACGCGATCCATCACCCCTCCGTGCCCCGGCAACAGGGAACCGGCGTCCTTGGCGCCGAACCGGCGCTTGAGTGCGGATTCCGCAAGATCGCCCGCATGCGCCACCAGGGCGAGCAGCGCACCCGCAGCGGCGAGCCGCAAGGCCGAGGCGCCCGGAACCGCAAGCCCGAAGAGGGCACCGACCAGCGCGCTTGCGCCCAGCGCCCCGACGAAACCCGACCAGGTCTTGTTGGGAGAGACTTTCGGCCAAAGCAACGAGCCCCGCAAGAGCCGCCCGCACACGAACGCCGCAGTATCGGCGACCGCAACGATGACGATCAGGAAGATCACCGCCGGGAGCCCGAGCACGGGATCTGAGCGCAGCCAGATCAGCACCACCGCCGGGAAGCCGGCGTACAGCACGCCCAGAGCCGCCAGGAAGCTGTTGCGGCCGAGGCTCAGGAACGTGGCCAGGATGGCGCCGATCGGCAGCGCCAGCAGCCCCAGGCCGACGAAGCCGGACGCGGCCAGCACGCCGGCGATGGCCGCCGTCCCCAGTTGCACCGCGACCAGGATGCCGACGTCGGGGCCATGCACCAGGCGCCCCCATTCCCAGCCCACGAGCAGCGATGCACTCACCACCAGCGCCGCGAACGGCGTCGGCCCGGAGAGGATGAACAGCGCCACGCAGACCGCCACGGCCATGCCGGTGAGCAGGCGCACGGAGAAGTCGCCCCCGAGACGCGCGACCCAGCCGCGTTCGGTCTCCTCCGGGTCGTCGTGCTCGCGCATGTGCCTGGGGCCTCTTCGGACTCTCCGAGCCTCTGCCCGCATCAGCCCAGGGACGCGCGCACGCCGGCTCCGGCGGCGGCCGTGGGCGGGCCACCGCCGGCGCGGCCTGCAATCGGCGCGAACGCCGCCGCCAGGAGCCTCGGTGCCGTCATACCTGTTTGATCTCGGCCTCTTTGCCCGCCAGAACCTGATCGATCTCCTTTATGACGCGGTCGGTCAGCTCCTGCACCCTGGCGGAACTCTTGTGGTGATCGTCCTCGCTCATCTGCCCGTCCTTGTCGAGCTTCTTGAGCAGGTCCATGCCCTCCCGCCGGATGTTGCGCACCGCCACCCGCGCCTGCTCGGTGTACTTGTGGGCGACCTTGACGAGGTCCTGGCGGCGCTCCGCGTTGAGCGGAGGGATGGGCAGCCGCAACAGCGCCCCCTCCACGATCGGATTGAGGCCGAGGTTGGCCTCCCGGATCGCCTTATCGACCGCCCCCACCTGGCCCTTGTCCCACACCTGCACGGCGATGGTGCGAGAGTCGGGCGTGGAGACGGTGGCCACCTGGTTGATCGGCATGCGGGCGCCGTAGACGGTCACCATGACCGGGTCCAGCAGATGCACGCTGGCGCGGCCGGTGCGCAGCCCGCCCAGCTCCTTCTTGAGCGCGTCGATGGAGCCGCGCATCCGGCGCTCCAGCTCTTTCAAGTCGAATTTGGCAGCGGCCATGAGACGTTTCCCCTTGCTCGGCGGGTGCCGCGGATGTTCCCGGCTGTCGGGCGCCGCCGGCGCGCTCCCGCCCGGCGTTCGCGCTCGGCTAGCGGCCCTCGATGACCGTGGCCCGGGCCTCGCCCCGCAGGACCTTCAGGAGATTGCCCGGCTCCTGGATGGAGAATACCACGATCGGCAAAGCGTTGTCGCGAGCGAGGGCGATGGCGGCGCCGTCCATCACCTTGAGATCGCGGGCCAGAACCTCGCCGTAGGTTAACCGCTCGTAACGGGCCGCCTCCGGGTTGCGCCTGGGATCGTCGGAGTAGACGCCGTCCACCTGGGTGGCTTTCGCAAGTGCATTGCAGTTCGTCTCGGCAGCGCGCAACGCCGCCGTGGTGTCGGTGGTAAAGAATGGGTTGCCGGTGCCGGCGGCGAAGATCACCACCCGCTTGCTGGCGAGGTGATGCAGCGCCTTGGAGCGCACGAACGATTCGCACACCGTGGGCATTGGGATGGCGGAGAGCACACGCGCTTCCACGCCCAGGCGCTCCAGCCCGTTCTGCACGGCCAGCGCGTTCATCACCGTGGCCAGCATGCCCATGTAGTCGGCGGTGGCGCGGTCCATGCCCTTGGCCGCGCCGGCGAGGCCGCGGAAGATGTTACCGCCGCCGGCCACTACAGCGATCTCGGCGCCGGCCGCCACCGCCCCCTTGATCTCGCTGCACAGCCGCATGACGACATCGACATCGATGCCGTAGCCGGCCTTGCCCATCAGGGCCTCGCCGGAGAGCTTCAGCAGCAGTCGCCGGTAGCGGAAGCGGTTTGGCGGATCGCTCATGCCCGAGGTTTTCCCACGTTGGCCTGCGCCCTCCTTGGCACCGCGGACGGCCCTCAAGGCGCCCCCCCGCGGAACCCGGGATTTGGCCACAGACCGGGCCCCATGGCAAATCAGACTGGGCAAATCGAGCCGGGCAAGCCCGGCGGTTCCGGGGCCCGGGCCAGCCCCTGCCGGTGCCGCCTCAGTGGGTGGCGGCATCCTTGTCGACGCCTTCGCCCAGGGCGTAGCGCACGAAGCCCGTGACCTTGACGGGGGCGCCGACGGTCTTCTCGGCGCCTTTGAGCGTCTGCTCGACGGTGCCCTTGCCGTCGCCGCCCGCGCCCAGGAAAATCTGCTGCAGCAGCACGACCTGCTGGAAGAACTCCTTGCGCAGGCGGCCTTCCACCATCTTGGCGGCGATCTCAGGCGACTTGCCCGACGCCTTCGCCTGCTCGGTGTAGACCGCGCGCTCGCGCTCGATCAGCGCGGGGTTGAGCTGCTCGGCTGTGACGGCTGCCGGGCTGGCGGCGGCGATGTGCATGGCAATCTGCCGGCCGAGCGCACCGAGCGCCGCCTTGTCGCCCTTGCTCTCCAGCGCCACCAGCACGCCGATCCGGCCCAGCCCGTCGTCGGCCTTGTTGTGCACGTAGTCGCTGACCAGGCCGTCGGCGACCGAGATTGCGGCCGTGCGGCTGATGCTCATGTTCTCGCCGATCGTGGCGATCATGGCCTTGAGGTGCTCGTCCACCGACACGCCCTTGCCCGGATAGGGCAGGGCGAGCAGCCTGGCGAGGTTGCCCTCGGCCTGCGGCGCGAGCGCCGTGATGCCGCGCACGAGCTCCTGGAACTGGGCGTTGCGGGCGACGAAGTCGGTCTCCGAGTTCACCTCGACGATGGCGCCTTCCGAGCCCCTCGTGGTGACGCCGATCAGGCCGTCCGCGGCTACCCGGCCGGCCTTCTTCGCGGCTTTCGACAGGCCCTTCTTGCGCAGCCAATCGACCGCCTGTTCCATGTCGCCCCTGGTTTCCGTAAGGGCGGTCTTGCAATCCATCATGCCGGCACCGGTCTTGTCGCGCAGCGCCTTGACCAAGCTGGCCGTGACTTCCGCCATAGCTGTCCTCGTTCCTTTCTGCGCGAGCCGTAGGTTGGGTCGAAGCCCGGCGCAAGCCGGGGGAGACCCAACGCACGAATGTTGGGTCTCGCTCCGCTCGGCCAAACCTACGCCGCTAATCCCAACCTACGCGGCCTGCGACTCGGTCAACTTCTTGGCTGCGCCAACCCAGTCGTCCTGCATGATCCGCCCCTTGAGCCTGAGCGCGCGGTCGAGCGCCTCCGCCATCTCCGCGTCGAGATCGGCGATCTGCCAGAAGTGGAACACGCCGATGTCGTTGAGGCGCTGCTCCAGTTTGGGGCTGACGTTAGGCAGCCGCTTCAGGTCGTCGGCCTCGCCGCGCGGCGCCTCGATGCCCTTGAAGGTGGGCAGGTTGGCGACCTGCTCCTCGGGCGGTGTCTCGGCGGCGCCTATGTCCACCCCTGCCTCGACCTGGCTGCGTTCCAGCCCGTCGATGGCGGCGCGGGCGACGAGATCGCAATAGAGCGTGATCGCCCGGCCCGCGTCGTCGTTGCCCGGGATCGGGAAGTCGATGCCGTCGGGGTCGCAATTAGTATCCACAATGGCCACGATCGGGATGCCGAGCCGCTTGGCCTCGGCGATGGCGATCTCCTCCTTGTTGGTGTCGATCACGAACAGGAGGTCGGGGAGGCCACCCATGTCCTTGATGCCGCCCAGCGACTTGTTGAGGCCGTTGCGGGCACGGGTGAGCTGCAAAATCTCCTTTTTGGTGCGGCCCCGGCCCTCGCCGGCCAGCGTCTCGTCGAGTTGCTTCAGCCGGCGGATCGACTGCGAGATGGTCTTCCAGTTGGTCAAGGTGCCGCCGAGCCAGCGGTGGTTGATATAGTACTGCGCCGAGCGCTTGGCCGCCTCGGCGATGGCCTCGGAGGCCTGGCGCTTGGTGCCGACGAACAACACGCGGCCACGGTGGGCCACCACGTCGCTCACCTTCACCAGGGCCTGATGGAGCAGCGGCACGGACTGGGCGAGGTCGATGATGTGGATGTTGTTGCGGGCGCCGAAGATGTAGGGCGCCATCTTCGGGTTCCAGCGGTGGCTCTGATGCCCGAAGTGCACGCCAGCTTCAAGGAGCTGGCGCATGTTGTAGGCGGGAAGCATGGGAGTTCCTGTTCCGGTTAGATCCTCCGCGGTGCGCTTCGAGGCCGGTTGCCCGGCCCACCGGAGCGCCGGACGAGGCCTGTCCCCGCCGACGCCATGGCTCCGCGTGTGTGATGGCCTGCTGTCTAGCCGCTGGACCGCCAATGCACAAGGGGCGAAGAAATTGTCATGCCGGGCGAGCCCGTCAGGGCGAGACGCGGCACCCAGGGTCGAAAGCTCCGCGCTTCTGCCCCTTGGTCCTGGGTCTCGGATATTGCGCTGGCGCGCAATTCCGGGATGACAGGCTAACCTCCGCCGCCCCGCTTCTTCTGTCCCTGGCGCGCCTTGCGGGCCGCATAGCGGGCGTCGCGGGCGGCCTTGCGCTCGGCGGCCTCGGCAGAGTCGCGGATCAGCTTCTCGATGGCCTCGCGTCGCTCGCGCGCCTCGCGCTCGACCTTCTCGGCGGCCTCGCGCTCGGCCCGGTCTGCGGCCTCCGCCTCCTTCTGCGCCTTGCGCGCGGCTTCTCGCTCCTCGCGCGCCCGCGCGATACGCATCCGCTCCTCGCGGCGCCTGACCACCTCGGGATCGTCGGGCGCCGGCCGCGTCCGGAACCGCTCCAATGCCGATTTCCTGGCCTCTGCCGCCTCCTGCAGGCGGTCGGCGAACGTCTTCTCTTTGAATCCTCTCATGCGCATCCTTCCAGCGACGCCGCGTTCGGCGGCGGCACCAAGCCTGAGTCCGTCGTGAACCTTGTGGAATGCCCCTCGGCGCGCGAGTCAATGCCGATTCGCAGCGGTGAGATAGGACCGTTGCGGCACGATTGCAATAGGATCAGACAGCGCAACCCAGCGGCGAGCTTTGCATAGGTGTTCAACGCCCCCCGCGCGCCTTGCGCGACCCCGCGGCGCCCTTCGCGATGGCCACCATCAGCAGATAGAGGAACGCGGGCGGCGCCGCGAGGACGAGGAGCAGCGGCCAGGCTTCCGCGCCGGCGGCGTAGGCCAGAGCCGCGTGCACGGCGAGCGGCACCATGACGAGCAGCGGCACCAGAGCGGCGATGCGCCAGCGGCCGCGATAGCGGCTAGCCATCAGGAGCTGAAGGAAGAAATAGGCGGGCCCGGCCAGCGCCACCAGCTCTCCGATCAGCCACTCCCTGACGCCGGGCATGTCTGGCGACCCTTCTCTGGCGACCCTCCCTGCCGGCTTAAGGTGTCGCAATCTCGTCATATCCCCGGCCGACGAACTCGATCAGGCACAGCCCGTGCCCGAACGGGTCGGCCAGGTGTGCGGTCTTGCCCCACGGGTGCGTCGTCGGCGGCTCGTCGAGAGCGGCCCCGACGGCGAGGGCCCGCTCGAGGGCGGCATCCAGGTCTGCGACCACGAAGTCGAGGTGCACGGGCGTCCAGTGGCGTACGTAGCGCCGGCGCTCGCCGGTTGCCGGGCCGGCCGGGCTGTTCTCAGCCTTGGCCAGCAGATAAATCGGCGATGTACTGCCCGTCAGCTCCACCGCGGCGGCCCCGAACCTGCGGCCGAGCTTCAGCCCCAGCGCCCCCGTGTAGAACGCGGCGGCGCGGCCGAGGTCGTCGACATCGATGTTGATCAGCGCGTCTGCACCCATGCGCGGTTTCCTCCGTTGTCCCTCGTGGGCAACGCAGGCTCCGGCGCCGGTCAAGCCCGCCCCTGCAAGTGCCACAATCGGCGACTACTGCCGCCGCGGTGCCTCAGACCCGCACTGGAGTACACCATGTCCAACCTTACCCTCTACCACGCCGTCCCGTCGCGCTCCTCGATCGCGCGGTGGATGCTGGAGGAGCTGGGCGAGCCCTACGACATCCATCTGTTGAGCCTCAAGGCCGGCGACAACCGCGCCCCCGACTATCTGGCCGTCAACCCCATGGGCAAGGTGCCGGCGCTCAGGCACGGCGATGCGCTCATCACCGAGGGCTCGGCGATCTGCTGCTACCTCGCCGACGAGTTTCCCCAGGCGCGCCTCAACGTGCCCGTCGGCGATGCGCGCCGGGGACCCTATCTCAAGTGGCTGTTCTTCGGGCCGAGCTGCATCGAGCCGGCCATCACAGAGCGGGCCTACCCGCGCAAGGAGCCGCCGTCGCGCTCCACCCTCGGCTTCGGCGATTTCGATACCGTAATGAACACGCTGACGAAGGCGACCGCAGACGCGGCCCCCTACCTGATGGGCGAGCACTTCACGGCCGCCGACGTAGTGATCGGGTCCGGCCTGCGCTGGGGCATGCTGTTCAAGCTGATCCCGGAGCGGCCGGAGTTCGTGGCGTACGTCAGCCGCCTGAACGAACGCCCCGCCCACCGGCGCGCCGCCGAAAAGGACGCCAGGCTGCAGGCGGCAACGTAGGTTGGGTCGAGCCCGGCGGTAGCCGGGCGACGACCCAACGTCGATGGAGCCTGTTGCCGTGTTGGATCGACGCGCCATGTAGCAGTGTTGGGTCTCGCTGTCGCTCAACCCAACCTACATGAGTTCGACCTACCGCCGATGGCCCTGGAGGATGGAGCGGACCTGCTCCGCCGCCATCCGCAGCTCGACGCCGTCGCCCTTCCAGCGCAGATCGCCCGGGCTGATGAGCACGCTGGTGGCGCCCAGCCCCAGCGGGCTGCCGAGGTCCGCCTCGATCGCCTCGAGGCTGCCGTCAGGCCGGCGCTTTACGCCCGTCACCTCGCCCAGCATCATGCCGTCGGTGCTGTAGATGGACAGGCCGACCATGGACGGCCCCTGTCCCTGTGGCGCCTGGCCCTGCTGCTGCCCCTTTTGCTGGCCCGCGCCGGGAGCCGGCACCATCGCTGCGACGATGGCCCGGCAGGCCGGCGAAAGCGAGGCGCGGTTGTCCATCACGCACTGGGTGACCGAGCCGCCCGTGCCGCTGCAATGCACCTGGATGTCCGGCCAGCACACCTGGGCGAAGGTCTCGATGTGGCGCACGACCTTGCCGATGTTGCGCGAGGTCTCCAGCAGCGCCAGCTCGCACTGGCGGCTGATCTTGTCCTCGTGCGCCTGCATGCACAGGAGGAGACGGCCCTCGCCGGGCGTGACGGTGCTGCAGAAGTTGTGCAGTTCGTCGGCGCAGGCCGTCTGCAGCTGCCGCACGGCGCCGGCAATGCGCGCGCGAATCTGCTGCTTCTGCATCCGCCAGAGCTGATCGAAGTCCTGCGCCTGGCCCTCCTGCAGCTGCGGCTGCCCCTGCTTGAGCTGCGGCTGGGCTTGCGACGGTTGCTGGTCCTGCGGCGACTGCTGTTGTTGCTGCGGCTGCTGGGTCTGCGCCTGCGCGGTGGCGGCTGCCAGAACTGCCGCGCCAAGCGCGATGCCTGTGCTGAGCAATAGACTGCGCGATCCTTTGGACACGATCCACCTCCTCCGGTCCGAACGGCATCGGGCGATGCCGCCGGCTGGCATGAACCCGAAGCAGAGGCCGGAATATCCGGGAAAACCCGCGGACGGGCGGCCCGCGGCCCCGGAAAAGCGCGCCGCCGCAAAGAGAGTATGAATCGCGGGTGAGGGAGTCGGGGATCGGCTGTCGGGCGTCGGGTCACAAGAAGAGAACACCGCGGTGGACATTGAGAAGGAGGGCACAATCTCGAAAATTGCCGGACTGCCGACCCCTGACTGCCGTGGTAGTCTCGCGGTTCGACTGATCCGAGGGATCGGCAATGGCCAAGGTTCTGATCTTGATCGGGCTCGCCCTGGTGGTCGTCGGACTCATCTGGATGGCCGGCGAGCGTCTTGGCCTTGGACGCCTGCCGGGCGACATCGTCATCGAGCGTGAAAACTTCCGGCTCTACATTCCGCTGATGACGTCGCTCCTCGTCACCGTGGCGTTGAGCCTGGTGCTGTGGCTCTTCAGCCGCTGGTGACAGTGTGTCATCCCGGAATTGCGCGAAGCGGAATATCCGGACCCCGGGCCAAGGCCGATGCGCTGAAGCTCGTGGCCCTGGGTACCGGGTCTCGCGCTATCGCGCTCGCCCGGCATGACCGCGTTGAAGAGCTACTTCGGGGCGCGCGTGGCGAGGATGCGCTGCAGGGTGCGGCGATGCATGTTGAGGCGGCGCGCGGTCTCCGAGACGTTGCGGTTGCAGAGTTCGTAGACGCGCTGGATATGCTCCCAGCGCACGCGGTCCGCAGACATGGGGTTCTCGGGCGGCGGCGCCTTCTCGTTGTGGGGCGCGAGCAGTGCGTCCGTCACGTCGTCGGCGTCAGCCGGCTTGGCGAGATAGTCGACCGCGCCCAGCTTCACGGCCGTGACGGCGGTGGCGATGTTGCCGTAGCCCGTCAGCACGATGCTGCGCGCCTGCGGGCGGAGCTTGGCCAGCTCAGCCACCACGTCGAGGCCGTTGCCGTCGTCGAGACGCATGTCCACCACCGCGAAGGCCGGCGCCCTGGCGTGGATGAGGGCCAGCCCCTCGGCCACGGAATGCGCCGTACGCACCTCGAAACCGCGGCCCTCCATCGCCTTCGCCAGCCGCAGCACGAACGCCCGGTCGTCGTCCACCAGGACCAGCGAGCGGTCCTGCGGCAGCTCGTCAGGTTTGAATGACAGGTCCTCCGCCACGGCGATGCCTCCGCAATCAAGATGTCATAGC
>DATBKR010000172.1:0-3649 GCA_036555805.1 Hyphomicrobiaceae bacterium
AGCTTCGCGAGGGCACCTCGAATAGATGGCGAAGCTGCCAATTCTCGCCCCCGTGCGTATCGGGAAGCTCCAACAGCCGCGATAATCGAATTTTTCCGCCATGCTGCGCCACGGTGTCCAACGCGGGTCTGTGGCCACGTCTGCGGTGAGGATGGGTCGGCCAGTATGCGTAGCTAAGCCGCAAGCCAGCGAGTCGGCCCCGATCTTGAAGCCGTCCACTGCCTCGGCATAAGCGGCCGGCATGCCGACAACATGGTGCGGCGTTGTGCCCGCGGGGTTGGCAACATAAAATGCTGCGCGCACGCCCCCGCCGATGACCTCGCTCACCGTACCTACCAGAACGGCAAGCGTCGTCTCCAGCGCCCCCCCTCATCGCTCTTTCAAACGCCGCGCGCTGGCCACGCCGCCAAGCCTCGCGCTTGATCAATATCTCCGGCTGGGCCCTGCCCGAGGGTCGATAGGAACCATTGACCTCTTTGCGCCGCGCCTCCAGTACTTGGTGGAGCGCGACCAGCTCCAGCCACTGAGCGGCCAAGTCTAAGAAGTCGTAGCGGATCAGCGAGTCCGTGGCCAACTCAGCTCGCCGAGAACATTCTTCGGCGTGGCTCTCGAGGATCTCTTGCTTCGTCCTCTTTGGTGCTGGACCAAGGTTGATCTGGCGTTGCATGGTGCCTCTTTTTTCTGACAGGAGCAACAGGGGGTCGACGGGGCGGCCCGAGCATCAGCTAACTGCACACCACCCTTAGTGCACACCCGCCCTCGTACCCGGTGGGAAGTCGTGCTACGTTCATTGCATCGGCGGCATTTGCTCGTCAGGCGCCACCGGCTGAGAGATTCCTGGCGCCTTGGGCGCGCCCCTGCTCCTCCACGCTCTGCTGCACCATCCGCTGGTCGGCAAGGCGGATCGGTAGCCGATTGGCCTCATGCGCTCCTTTGATGTTTGTCGCAACCCGACGGCCCAACTGGCAGGCGCCCGGGGTGGCGCTGCACGCCATCCTTGACCGCCGCTGCGCGCGGCGCACCACGCGCTGCCATGGGATCGATGTGCCGCAGAGTGGTCTCAGGTCTTGTTCCGAGACGCGGATCGACCGAAAATTACCCACACGACTTCCAGAAGAGGCAGAAATGAAGGACGCCGAAGGACGCATGCGTCAAGACACGAGTCGAACGCCTGCCTCAAGCCGGGATGAGCGCGGCGATCCTCTTTGCGCCTCGCCAGCCCTCTGCCAGAGATACGTTTGCCGCGAGTTTCCGAGCCTGACCCGGGCAACTTCCGGGCGGAATTATGGCATTCTGCTGCGGTTGCCGAGCAGAGTGGTCAAATCGTAGCCGACAGGATGTGTCGGTCTCGGCTAAATCGAGCCCCCGCAACCATCTATATTGGACTCGCTGGTGATCTGCTTCCGTGCTTGACCTGCAACGGAAAATTTCGGTGGCGGCGCATCGCGTGAGCAAGCCCGCGCTCCGTCAGGGCCGGCCGGCTCAAGATCAACGCAGAGACCGAAGCACACCCCGAATCGGTTCCTCGGCCTCGAACTGCAAGCGATAGAGACGGGCGTAGGCGCCCTTGGCGCGCAACAGCTCGTGGTGCGTGCCCGACTCGACCACACGTCCGGCTTCGATGACATGAATGAGATCGGCGCGCAGGATGGTGGCGAGGCGGTGTGCGATCACCATCGTCGTGCGCCCCCTCGTGAGCTCGTGAAGCGCCTGCTGGATGACGACCTCCGTCTCGCTGTCAAGCGCCGAGGTGGGCTCGTCTAGCAGGATGATGGGCGCGTTCTTCAGGAACGCGCGCGCCAGTGCGATGCGCTGGCGCTGGCCGCCCGACACCTGGGCCCCAAGCTCACCCACCTGCGTATCATAGCCGTGCGGGAGCGAGCGGATGAACGCGTCGGCATGGGCGGCGCGGGCCGCTGCGGCCGCGTCATCGTCGGAGGCGCCCTGACTTCCGGCCTTGACGTTGTCGCGGATTGTCCCGTCGAAGAGGAACACATCCTGGCTGACGAATGCGATCTGCCGGCGCAGAGAGGTGAGCGACACCCCTGCCAGGGACTGTCCGTCGATCAAGATCCGGCCCCGCTCTGGCACCCAGAACCGCTGCAGCAGATTGAAGATCGTTGTCTTGCCGCCGCCGGACGCCCCGACGAGCGCGGTGGTCCGGCCCGCCGGGGCGACCAGGTCGAGATCGGTCAAGACCGGCGTCCCGGGCTTGTACGAAAAGCACACCTTCTCGAACCGAAGCTCGCCGCTTCCCACGGCGAGCTCGGGCGCCGGCATGGGCTTCTCCGAGGCCGGCGTATCAAGCAGGTTGTACATCATCTGCGCGCCAACCGAGGCGGCAGTCAGCTGCAGCTGCATGCGGGAGAGGCGGCGCAGCGGGTCGGAGGTCATCAGCAGCGCGGCGATGAAGGCGAAGAACTGCCCCGGCGCTTCGCCGAAGGAGAAATTGCGCCAGCCGGCGTAGAGCACCACGAGGCCAATGGCCAGTCCGGCCACGATCTCGACGAGGCCATTCATGCCGGCCTGCACGGCCACCATCTTGTTGGCCATGCGCTCCACAGCCTTGATGCCCTGCTGCATGCGCCCACGCTGGCGGCCTTCGAGCTGGAAGGCCTTGACGATGCGGATGCCCTGGGAGGTCTCACGCATGGCACCGATGATGGTGGAAACCGAGTGATACTGGTTCTCGGATGCCTTGCGAATGCGCTGGCTCAGCTTGCGGAAGGCGAGCGCCATGAATGGCCCGCCGACGAGGCAGATAGCCGACATGACCGGGTCCTGCGACACCATCACGACGACGAGGCCGGCGAGCGTCAGAGCGTCGCGGCCGAAGCTGACGGCCACGATGTTGAGCATGTCGCGCGCGGCGTTGGCGCTCTGAGTGATGACCGTGATCAGGTCGTTGGAGGGGCGCGCGTGATAGAAGCCCATGTCCATCTGCAGCACATGGTCGAACATGCGCCGCTGGGTCTCGGCGACGAAGCGGTTGCCGATGCGCGTGAGGGAGACCTCCTGGAGGTATGACGCAACGCCCTTCACCGTGAAGAGCGCGAAAATCGCGCCCGGGATCCAGGCGAGGGCGGCGGGGTCGCGGTCCACGAAGATCTTGTTGATCACGTCCTTCATCATCCAGGCGCTGAGCGCGGTGCATGACGCGAACGCGAACATGAAGAGAAACGCCACGGCATAGCGCGGCAGGTAGGCCCTCCCGCTGTCGCGCAGGATGCGCGCGAGGAGCCTCAGCGTGGGGCGCTGGGCGATGAGGTCGGAGAGGGCGCGGGTGAGTGGCAAGGCATTGACCTTAGGCTGGCACGTCGGTCCGGGTGCGAGTTTTTGACGAGGACGATCAATTGGGTTTTGGACTATGAAATTCCTCGAGCTCCTTGCGCCACCGTTCGAGAAATTTTGCCTGGTTTGTGACTTGATACGCTTTGATGCCCCTGCCGGTGTCAGTGCCGTTGGAAACGCCTTCGTGATGGACGACAACAGCCTTCGGCTGATAGAGGACCTTGCGTCCGGTCTGGCGCACCCTGAATGCCAGGTCGGTGTCCTCATAGTAGGCGGGAGCGTAGCGCGCATCGAAGCCGCCCAGCTCCCGGAACAAGGACGCTGCGATCATTATGCAAGCGCCCGAGCAGTAGTCCAC
>DATBKR010000173.1:0-4696 GCA_036555805.1 Hyphomicrobiaceae bacterium
ACCCGCTCGCCTGGATGACGGACGTGCTCACCAAGCTCGTCAACCTGTGGCCAGCATCCCGCATCGACGAGCTCATGCCGTGGGCCTACGCCGCCAGGCGCCCCTGACACCCTGTCCAGGTGGGGTGGTTCGACCGCTTACCTTCGAGCGTCCTCGCCAAGCCAGCGCCGCACAGCAGCGTCCCCTCCACGCGGACGGTCATGTCGAACTACGCATGCGTCGCTCGCCAGATGAGCAGCGCGTCCGCTGATCACCGGCCGCGAACAGCTGCACGCAGTGAAGCAACATCCGCGCCTCGTCGCCCTGCTCCTTTCCGGTCTCCTCGGCTAGCAGCCGGCGAATTTTCGTGAGGGAGCCCGGGTCGGGGCATAGGCCAAACTCCCGGAGCGCGTCCTCCGCACTGATAGCACGCGGATGGACCTGCGCCAGCGCAGCGTCCGCCGACGGTGTCGTGTGCCGCAGGTCAGGGTCGAGCCGCTCCAGCCGGGTGCTTGGGCTTGTCTTTCGACTGGACCAGTCAAACGCCAGCATGATGACAGCGAACGCCACGAGGCCGCCCGCGACCCACGCTGCCATCGCGTTAGGGTTTAGGTAAAGCGCTAGGCCAACGAGCAAAAAGAAAACGACCGCGGAGACCGCCACGCGGGTCGCGCATTCCGATTGATCTGTACCCATCAAGGCGATAGATCATTTCGTGTGCGGGTAACCCATTTTGCCGGTGACCCATGAGCAACGAGGAACAGCTGTCGTCGCTGATCGGCGACATCTACGACGCGCCGCTCGATCATCGCTGTGGGCGGGTGTGCTCGGCAGGTGCCGGGACTTCGTCGGCGGGCAAGCTGCGACGCTGTTCTGGAAGGAGGAGCGCATGGCCGAGGTCAACGTCGATCGCATCAAAGCCCAGGTGGCTGCAGCCAGGGCGGCCCGGCCGAGGCAGCCGCCGCTGCTGCCTGGGATCGGCCGCTGGACGCCCACCCCGCTCAAGCCCAACCCGGAAGCCGCGCAGGCGCACGCCCGCAGGCTGGCCCAGGCCGCCAAGGTCCGGCGCGGCCTAGTCCAAGGAGCGACGGCGGGGACCGGGCGCGCCGACAGGGCCTTGCCGCTGGTGCCGCCGGCGGACATCGTTCAGCCGGCCTTCATCTGGGCGACCCCCGCTGGTATCCTCGTCCAGGACAACCTGGCGCCGGACGACAACTGGGCCCAAGTCGAGTTCAAGGGTGGCGCCGACAAGCAGGGCTGGTGCGTTGTAGGCTTCTTTTACATCTGGACCAACCCGACGCAGGACGCGCTCGGCCTGTCGGTCGACACCCTGTTGGGCTTGATCGGCTTCTGCTCGGTATTCGCCAAGCGGAGCTTCACCGGAGGGTACGCCTACTTGGGGGGCACCGCCGGGCTCGACGTGTACGAAGCGGATGTGCTCAGCGTGGCGCAGGCCGAGGTCGTCCAAATGGATGTGTATTCCTTCCCGTTATGGTTTCGGCCGCAGTCCAAGTCCGCGATCGTCGATGCCCTAATCGACTTGTCCTACGACCAACTGGTGGTCCCAGGCGGAGGTACGATCGTGGTCGAGGCGTGGGCCAGTTTCTACTACCACACCTTCCATGACGGCGAAGTGGTGGTCGACTTCGCGGGCGACTTTTCGCGCGTCGCCAACCCCAACATGACGTTCACGCCCAAGCCAATCATCATGAACCTGATCGGCTGGCGGGGCGCTGGCCCGGTCGACGCCCCTTAACCCGGGTCGTCCTCGCTCAATGGAGGAAGCGCTGGGTGGCGGCTAAACGTGCGGCCTCCCGGAGCCGGAGTCGGTACGCGGTGCGCGCTGTGTGCGCCCCCGCATGAGTCCGTTGATGGCAGTGCATCACCTGACGTACACGGAGCACACCCGGAGTAAATTGGGTGGCGACCTGACGTGTTCCACCTCCATTCCCGGACCTACTGGTTTTCGGGGGCGCTTGCTCCGTCGAGGGGACCAGCCTGCGACGAGCAATCATGAGCCATTGCAGAAGTAGCCAATATTGATAGCTTTCCGCCCATATGCCAGCGCTCTCAGCCAAGCTCTCTCGTTTCCCGCGCCTTGGTCTGGCGCACCTCCCGACTGCTCTCGAACCCATGAAGCGCCTGACCGCCTATCTTGGTGGTCCACGGCTATGGGTGAAACGAGAAGATGCCACCGGCGTCGGATTTGGCGGCAACAAGCTTCGCAAGCTCGACTATGTCTTGCACGAGGCCATTACGGGCAGGGCCGATACGCTCGTGTCCGGTGGCGTCGTGCAGTCGAACAGCCAGCGGCAGGTCGCAGCCGCTGCCGTCAAGCTCGGTCTCGAATGTCATCTCGCCGTCTTTCATGGCCGGCTTTCACCGCCGACGCTTGAATATGAGACCTCCGGCAATACGTTGCTCAATCGCCTGTTCGGTGCGCATCTCCACAATGTTCCCTGGAGTGGCGACCGCAACGGTGCGATCGAGGCGTTGACCGAGCGGCTGCGCCGGGAAGGTCGACGACCGTATTTCGTTCCCTATGGCGTATCCAATGCACTCGGCGCCGTCGGTTATGCTTCGACCATTGACGAGATTGGCGCACAATCCTCGGCTGCCGGCTTCCACCCGTCTGCCATCGTTCATTGCACGGGCAGTGGAGCAACGCAGGCCGGACTCGTCGTTGGGGCGTCGATCGCGCTCAAAGGCGCGCGCGTCATCGGGATCGATATCGACGCTGAGTCCGAGCGGGTGTGGGCGGATGTTACTCGATATGCGAAGGCTGCTGCCGACTTGCTTGAGGTATCATTCGATGAGGCGGACGTGGAGGTCGTGGCCGGCCACGCCGGACCGGCGTACGGTATTCCTCACAATGCGACGGTCGAGGCGATCAAGCTGGCGGGCGTCCTCGAAGCTCTCGTGCTCGATCCGGTCTACTCCGGCAAAGGGTTTGCCGGCCTGATCGCGCTCGTGCGGGCGGGACGGTGGCAGCCGAGCGATAACGTGGTCTTCGTCCACACCGGCGGTGCACCGGCCCTCTTCGCGTATCAGAGCACCTTGGGCATCTAAGGAGCAGCATCGGGTCCGCTTGTGACCCTAGTCAGAACTCGGCATTGCGATGCAACCTCCAAACCGCAATATAATGGCGGGCTCAAGCGCAATCCTGCGGCCCCTCAAGCAGTGTAGGCGTCACCTCAAGCCTACGGCGTATTGCCGGTTGGCTTCCTCAAAGCACTGGCGTGCGCGCTCGCCGTCGGAGGGTTGCTCATGAAGCGTCTCCGGGTCCCACTCACTGCGGTGCGCAGCGAAGAAATCACCTCCGTAGACGTGGATGGCTGCGGTGAACTTCGAAGTCGGGTTAGTCACCGAATGGATAATATCGTGACCAAGGGGCTGTGCCTCTTTCACGCTTAGCGAGCGGGCGCCGGCTGCCTCGATTTGCGCGCCATCGGCGTTCCGGATGCGACGCCAGAAGATGTTGTCCTCGCGCCCACCATACACGCCGATTATCGCCCACATATGGTGGTTGTGCGGCATGACCATCATGTGCGGCGCCCATACCACGTTCAAGATGCTCAGTTCATCCGAACGATATAGCTCACCGATGCGTGCGCGGTCTGGCTCGCCCAAGGCCTTGAGCAGGCCGGTCGGATCGGACACTGCCCGCCGCACGACCTCGCAGATTGTTTTAGATGACTCGTCGGCCGCACGCGCGGCACGACAGTCGGCCACGAATTGATCGGGATCAAACATGGTGCAGTCCTCCATTGGATTGCCACCGCTCGGGCAACCCTAGTTCGCTTTCGCCTTGATTGTCCAATGCATTGATGGTCAATTTTGAGATGCAATCCCTGCATGAAAGAAGGTGACCCATCGATGAATTTCCGCCAGCTGCAAACCTTGATCACCGTCGCCGACGCTGGCGGCTTTGCCCTTGCCGTCGGTCGGCTCCATTTGAGCCAACCAGCAGCTTCGCGTCAGATTCAAGCGCTGGAGGCTGAGCTCGACGTGCCACTGTTCGATCGGGTCGGCCGCCGGCTCCGGCTGACCGCTGAGGGTGAGGAAATCGTACGCCGTGCTCGCCGTTTGTTGCAGGAGGCCGACTCGCTGCGGGACCGCGCCAAAGCAATCAAGGGTGGCTTGACCGGTACCCTGAGGGTGGGGGGCAGCCCGCAGAACATTGAGACAGTTCTCGCGCCCTTCGTGAGCCAATTCCGCCGCCGGCATCCCAACATAGAGGTACATTTCGTCGAGGAGGGCGGTGCTCGCATCAATACCCGGCTTGATGATGGTGACGTCCACCTGGTGCTCACCACGGTGAGCCATGAGTTGTTTTCGGCACGCCCGCTATTTCCAGGCTGTGTCCTAGCCGTGGTCGCCCCTTCGCATCCACTTGGGCACAAGTCCGCGGTCGAAGTCGCCGATCTCGCGGACGTGCCGCTCCTATTGCTGCAGCGTGCGTTCGCGTCGCGCGGATGGTTCGACGCTGCGTGCCACAATGCCGATGTCAATCCACCAATCGTGCTGGAAAGCGGCGCCCCCGCCACCCTGATGGCGCTGGCCGCCAGCGGCGACGGCGCGGCGATCGTTCCTTCTAACGTCAGCGTTCCGACCAACGGCGTAAGGGCCATTCCCGTGACTTATCGCGGCATGCCGATCGGCCGCTGGGTTTTGGCCTCCTGGGATGGTCGTCGCTTCTTTCCGCGCTTTGCGCAGC
>DATBKR010000174.1:0-4718 GCA_036555805.1 Hyphomicrobiaceae bacterium
CGAGGGATGACGCTACCAAGTCTATGCGCTCGCGACCGGCGTCGTCCTGATGCGGCACGATGATGATGTCGGTGGCGCCCTTGAGATGAGCAGCGTGCTCCGGCTTCCAGTTCTTGGCTCCGCCCGCATTGCAGGTGGTGACAACGCCGAGCCTGGCGCCGTTCAACGCGTCCTTCTCGCCCTCGCAGATGAACACCGGCTGGCCGTTGGCGATGGCCTCGGCCACTTCGGCGAGCCGGAATAGAAGGTATCTGCCCGGACCATCCGGCAGCTTCCACACCCACCCGCCGTTGCCATCGGGATGGCGCTGGCGGAAATCTTTCGGGACGTAGCGCACCACCTCGAACAACACCTCGCCTGGTTCGTCCACGTAGGGGTAGACGGCAGCGATCTTGCGCTTGGGCTTGGACTTGTGGGCGCCATGGGCCAATACTTTCCGGCCGCTCACCTCCCACGCTGGCAGACCCAGCTTCTCGCGAACGTGATCACGGAGGCGGCCGACGCTTAGTGGCGTCCGCTTCTCCGAGAAGCTGTGCGCCAGGAAGCCGTCAGGCAGATCCGCCCCGAGGCGCACACTCAGCGACCGGTCCTTGGGGCTATGCCCTGGGCCGGGGCATAGAACCTGATCACCCGATACGTCGCCGCCCAGAAGGCGGGCTGCTTCCTGTAGGGACGGCAGGCCTCTACCGTTTAGCATCGCTGCGTCTCCCTTGACGGAAGACGCGGCACACGATAATCAAATGGCACATGATCATTGCTTTCGTTGCTGGGGTAATGGTCGGCACTGATGGCTGCGGCCCTAGGGGCCCCACGTCGGCACCGTGCATCCGGGTTTAGCCAAGACGCGCCAGAAGTGCAGATGCACACCATCATTCTCGCTTGGGCGAGGAATGCGAGGCCGTCCCGATCCGCCGGGGCGGCCTCTCGGCTTTTTGGAGGGCATCAGGCGGCCTCCGGCTCGTCGCGCTGGAGGCGCCGGACCAACTCCGCAGCCACGATCTCCTGTTTCGACTTGACGGCCAGCATCGCCTCCAGGGCGGCGACCGGGACCACCACGCGCCTGCCGATCCTGATGGTCGGTATCTGCCCTTGGCGTGCAGCCTCGTAAGCCGTATTCCGCCCAATGCCTAAGCGTCGGCCGGCCTCGGGAACACTGATAGTCAACTGCTCCATCTTCGCGCCTATTCGGTAGAGGACCACATCTGGTTCCATCAGCTATCATGGAACCAGATATGGTGCAAGCACCACTTGTGGTTCCTCTATACGGTATGTATTGTCACGTAGCGGGATGTGCGAGGAGGTGCCGAATGCCGAAGCGAAAGCCGTCCGATCTCATCCAGTTGAAGGTCAGGATGACCGAGGCGCTACGCGCTCAGCTCGAAAAGGATGCTGAGCGCCACGGCTCTTCGATCAATTCCGAGATTGTCCGTCGGCTCGAACACTCCTTCGATCGCAGTCACCTGCTTGGAGAGGTGCTGGAGCTTACATTCGGAAAGCCGCTCGCCGGCTTCCTCATCGGAGTCGGCCTTAGCATGATGACCGCCGCCGGGATCACCGGTAAATACCATCCCGCCAATCGGGATGATTGGGCACTCGAAGTGGAACCGTACGAAGCTGCCCAGGAGGCAGCCCAGCTGCTTCTCTCTCTCTGGGAGCCAACACAGAGACGCGCCGAACAACAAGCACCTGGCCATCGCGCCGAGCGGCAGGCGGCGGCCGAAGCCGTAGAAATCTTGATGTGGGTGTTGGAACGGGAGATCGCAGAACCAAAAGGAAGGGAACCCACTAAGACGGTGCTTGAACTCCTCGGTCGTGAGATCGCGACGGCGATGATCGAGGAATTCCCCAAGGCGAAAAAGCGCCGCGCAGCGGCAGATGAACTCGTGGAAAAGACTGAGAGAAAGCTAGAGACATCCTCCAGGAGGAAGGCGTCATGAGTAGGGGAAGCATTCGCCGCCGCGGCAAGCGGTCATGGGAGCTGAAGTTTGACACGGGCCTAGATGCCAATGGCAAGCGCCAGACGCGCTACGTCACGGTGAAAGGCACCCGCCAGGACGCCCAGAAGGAGCTGACTCGCCTTCTGTCGCAGGCCGACGCCGGCACGTTGGTCGAGCCGAGCAAGATCACTGTCGCTCAATACCTGCGCGGCTGGCTCGGGGAGGCCAAGGAGGGCGAGCCGCCGCCGCCGGCCGGGATCACGCCCAAGACGGTGGAGCGCTATCGCGAACTGGCCGAGGGCCAGATCATTCCGCACCTGGGGAACATCCCCTTGCAGAAGCTCAAGCCTGTGCAGGTAGCCGACTGGCACGTCGAGCTGCTGAAGGCAGGCAGCAGAAGGAAGACTCCTCTGTCAGCGCGGACCACCGGCCACGCCCATCGTGTTCTGCACCGCGCCTTGGAGCGCGCCGTCGGGAGCGAGGTGCTGTCGCGCAATGTGGCAGCCGTCATATCGCCGCCCACGGTCGAGGCCGACGAGATCGAGATCCTGAACCCCGAGCAGATTTCCGACGTGCTGGAGAAACTCGATGGGCACGGGCTCTAGCCGATCGCTGTCACCGACCTGGGCACCGGGATGCGCCGCGGCGAACTCCTCGCCCTTCGGCTTGCCGACGTTGACCTGGATAGCGCCACCGTGCGCATAGAGCGCTCGCTGGAGGAGACCAAAGCCGGGTTGCGCTTCAAAGCCCCTAAGACGACCCATGGGCGGCGCACCGTCAGCATCGCCGCGAGCGTGGTCGCAGCCCTGCGAGAACACCGGCGCAAGCTCCTTGAAACGCGCCTGGCCCTGGGGCTCGGGAAGCCCGATGACGACACGCTGGTTTTCAGTCAGCCCGATGGCGCGCCCATCCCGCCTAACCGTCTGACCAGGCGCTGGCAAGATGCCTGCGTGGCCCTGAAGCTGCCGCGCGTATCGTTCCACGCGCTGCGGCACACCCACGAGTCCGCCCTCATTGCTGCTGGACTCGACGTGGTGGCGGTCAGCCGGCGCCTGGGGCACGCCAATCCTACCGTGACGCTGAACATCTATGGTCATCTCTTCAAGAGAGACGACAGCGCGGCAGCCAGCGCGATCGAAGCTGTGTTGAAGACGACACGCGAACGGTGATAAGGGGCTCGCGGTGGCAATCCGGTGGCAATTCCGACTTTGTTCGCAGTGGGCTCTTTGCTAAGTGCCTGATTTCTCTAGTCGGACAGGTGGCCGAGTGGTTGATGGCACCGGTCTTGAAAACCGGCATGCCCGCAAGGGCATCGGGGGTTCGAATCCCTCCCTGTCCGCTCCCCCACCGATCCAGGTCGGGGCATGTCTGGTCAACTCCGGCCAAGAAATCCAGAGATATCCGCAATTTATGGGCCTTTCGTATCGCCAAATAAGGCCACGTCGAGGCAACTCAGGGCTTCCCAAGTCAGCGCCAAAGGGGGGACAAGAGGGGACAAGAGGGTGGACCCTTGGAGGCCTTGGGACATGGGGAAACCGAACTAGCTTACGGCGAAGTTCGTCGATCAGGTAAAGACGCCGGGTGTCTACCGAGACGGCCTTCGCCTGCTCCCGCGTGTTGAACCCCGAGGGGCGAAGCGGTGGGTGCTGCGAACCAACGTCAAAAGGAAGCGCCGCGACCTGGGACTCGGGTCGGCCCGCTACCTGACGCTGTCACAGGCACGAGACAGGGCAGGTGCCTTGCGGAAGGTCGCACGCGACGGTCGTGATCCGACCACTGAGCGTAAGCAGTCCATCACGTTCGCGGAAGCCGCGAAGCCGGTGCACGCCGAACGGGTCAAGGGCTTCAGCAACGGCAAGCACAAAGAGCCGTGGATCAACACGCTCAACACCTACGCGGTGCCGGTGATCGGCAAGAAGCTGGTCAGCGACGTAGAGCCCGACGACGTGCGGTGAGAATGCTGTCGAGCTTGTCCACGTACTTGCGCAACTCAAGCAGCGCTGCGTGCGCAGTCTCGGGGCCGTAGCATTTCTGGAGTTCGATCACGCAGATCATCGCCGAGCCGCACAGCATTTGGCCCAGCTTCTGCGGGTCGTCACCGACCTCGGAGATGTCCCGCTTGAACGTGCGCCTGAGCGCAGCCGCGAACGGGTACGCCTTCGGCAGGTTTGCCATCTTGGTGTCTCCCCTGTCGCTGCGATGTCTTTAGCTACTCGCAACAGGAGCCGCTGCCCGTCCCACCAAGCCTGGTTAACGCTCCATCTGGCGACAGGGTCTGCCGCCAGCAGCAGTCCGGGCGCCATCGCAGCATCCGGCAGCGCGATCAGCCGTCTGTGGTCCAGCCGGCTCCTACGCCTAGTGGAAGCTGCCGGGCTCTCAGTCGTCGAAGAGCTACGACAGCTCGCCTTCCAGCTGCAGGACGTGATCGCGAGATTTCAGGATGGGTCGCGCCCTGACTGGCCAAGCCGGGCGGCCCCCCAACTATGAGTCACGCGCCCTGACTCCCCCGTGTTCCCCCGTGGTGCGAGCCGGGCGGCTCAGGACTGCACGCTAGGGAGGCGACATGACGAAAATGTGTCCCGGTGCATCGGATGCATCTCGGCACCTCGGCGGTGCGCTCGGCCTACAGATGCAGCAACCAGCCTTGCGAAGCTTCGTCGCCGGCCTGGGCGCCGGTGTGCTTTCGCGCCTGCCGCTGGGCGATCTGCGCCGCGCTGGCGACGGCCTCGGCGAGGCCCGCGTCGTTGCCGGGCGCCATGATGTGCACGCCGCCGATGCCAG
>DATBKR010000175.1:0-1640 GCA_036555805.1 Hyphomicrobiaceae bacterium
GCGACGATCGCGAGCCGCCCGCGGAAGCTGGCCGGTAGCGCCACGCGCGCAAGCCTACGGCCGCGTCCAGCGTAAGCTGCCCGCAGCGTGACCCGCCAGGCCACTCCCGATGCCGTCGCGCCGCCGCCCGGCAACCCGCGCTTCCCGCTCTTCGACGGCCTGCGCGCAATCGCGGCCGGGTCGATCCTCGTCACCCATGTCGCGGCGATCACGACCTTCAACATCTCCAACCGCCTCGGGGCCTACACCGCGCGCCTGAACATGGGCGTGGCCTTCTTCTTCGTG
Organism: Hyphomicrobiaceae bacterium; assembly: GCA_036555805.1. Taxonomy (GTDB): domain Bacteria; phylum Pseudomonadota; class Alphaproteobacteria; order Rhizobiales; family Hyphomicrobiaceae; genus AWTP1-13. The sequence goes on from DATBKR010000175.1 coordinate 286, forward strand.
ATCTCGGGCTTCCTGCTCTACCGCCCGTTCCTGGCGGCCCGCTTCGCGGGCCGGCCCGTGCCGCGGATCCGCGACTACGCGCGCCGGCGCGTCCTGCGGATCGTGCCCGCGTACTGGCTGGCGCTGACCCTCCTGGCGGCGGTGGTCGGCCTGTGCGGCGTCTTCACCGGCGACTGGTGGAAGTACTACTTCTTCCTGCAGAACCAGAGCCAGGCCACCACGCTGTGCGGCATCGGCGCGGCCTGGTCGCTGTGCATCGAGGCGGCCTTCTACGTGGCGCTGCCGGTGTGGGCGCTGCTCATGGCGCGCGTGCAGCGCGGGCGCCCGACGCGCACGATGCTGCGCCTCGAGCTGGCCGCGCTGCTCGCCGTGTCGCTCGTGGCGATCGGCGCCCGGACATGGGCGTTCGCCGCGTACGGGCGCCAGAGCGACGTCGACATCTCGCTGCTCGGCAACGCCGACTGGTTCGCCTACGGCATGGTGCTCGCGCTGGCCTCGGTGATGCTCGCGGGCCGCGAGCGCCAGTCGCGGGTGGTGCGCGTCATCTCCGACCACCCGTGGCTGCCGTGGCTCCTCGCCGCCTTCCTCTGGTGGCTGGACGCCACGCAGCTCGGCATGGATCGCAACCTGCCGCCGGTCTACAACGGCTCGCGCTGGCTGGCCGAGCACCTGATCTTCCCCCTCATCGGGTTCCTGCTCGCGCTGCCCGCCGTCTTCGGTGATCCGCGGCGCGGGCTGCCGCGGCGGGTCCTCGGCAATCCCCTCCTCGCCTGGGTGGGGCTGGTCTCCTACGGCGTCTTCCTGTGGCACCAGCCGCTCATGACGCCGCTGCTCAACCACGGCGGCGACGACATCATCCCCGGCATGCCGTTCGTCAGCCTGCTCGTCTCGCTGACCGCCGTCACGCTCGCGATCGCCGCCGCGAGCTATTACATCGTCGAGCGTCCGATCCTGCGCTTCAAGGACCGCCGCCGGCGCCCGCCGCCCGCTACGGCGACCGAGGCGTCGCAGCGGGAGGCAGTCCCTGCCAGCGCGGGTTGAGCGCCTTGGCCCGCGCGATCGCGCGCCTCGCCTGCTCGGAGGTGCGGCTCGGCGCGGCCAGCGCGGTGGCGACCCAGGACGCGAAGCTGTCGGGCTCGCGGCGGACGCTCTCGCGCGCCAGGCGCGCGCCCTCTTGACGGGCGCCTCCCGCCACGAGCACGGCCGACGCTCCCGCCAGCACGTCAGGGTCGCGGCAGTTGGCGGTCAGCGCGCTCACGCGCAGCGGGGTCGCCGTCTGCGCCGACACACAGCGGTCATGCTCGCGCAGACGCGTGCCGAGCAGCACGATCGCCCCGACGGCGACGGCGACGATG
>DATBKR010000176.1:0-7084 GCA_036555805.1 Hyphomicrobiaceae bacterium
AAGCTCGACCCGGGACGAGCGGGCCCGATCCGGCGCCGCGAACATCGCCGTGTTCATCATCGGGTGCTCGCCCTCGCTCACGCGAGGATAGGCCAGCCCTAGGGTTCGAGGGTCGGTAATCCGACCGGTCAACGCCGAGGCCGCCGCCGTCTCCGGGCTGCACAGAAAGACGCTGTCCTCCGGCGTGCCCGATCGGCCCGGAAAGTTGCGCGGGACGGTGCGGAGGCTCTTGCGCCCGCTCGCGGGTGCCTGACCCATGCCGATGCATCCGTTGCACCCGACCTGGTGGAGCCTCGCTCCGGCCCGGACCAGCGCCTCCAGGTAGCCCTTCCGCGAAAGTTCGGCCAGCTGGTCGCGCGAGGTCGGGTTGATATCGAAGGAAACGTTGGGCGGGACCAGCTTGTCCTTCACCATCGAGGCGGGCACGGCGAAGTCCCGGAAGCCGGGATTGGCAGACGAACCGATGTAGGCCTGGTAGATCTTCTCGCCTGCGATCTCCCGCACCGGCACCACGTTGGCCGGGCTTGACGGTTTGGCTATCAGCGGCTCCAGCGTCGAAAGATCGATCTCCTCCTCGAGGTCGTAATGCGCGTGCTCGTCCGCCAAAAGGGTCCTGAAGGCATCTTGGCGGCCGTATGCCGCGAGGAAACGGCCAACCTCCTCGTCGGCGGGAAAGACGGTCGTCGTGGCGCCGAGCTCCGTGCCCATATTCGCGATGACGTGCCGGTCCATGGCGGCGAGCTGGGCAAGCCCGGAGCCGCAATATTCCAGGATGCGGCCGCGCCCGCCGGAAACGCCGTGCCGACGCAGCAGCTCCAGGATCACGTCTTTCGCGCTTACCCAATCCGGGAGCTTTCCGATCAGCCGGATACCCCAAATCTCGGGCATCCGGAGATGGTAGGGCTCCCCTGCAATCGCCATGGCGACGTCGAGCCCCCCGGCGCCGATGGCAAGCATGCCGACGGCGCCTGAAGCGGGCGTGTGGCTGTCGGAGCCGAGCAGCGAGCCGCCCGGGCGGGCGAAATAGGTCATATGGAGCGGATGACTGACGCCGTTCCCAGGCCGGCTGTACCATAGGCCGAACCGGCGCGCGGCGCTTTCCAGGAACAGGTGATCGTCGGCGTTGCGGAAGTCCTCCTGGATGAGATTGTGATCGACATACTGGACGGACAGCTCGGTGCGTGACCAGTCGAGGTTCAATGCCTCGAGCGTCAGCATCACGAGGGTCCCGGTTGCATCCTGTGTCAGCGTCTGGTCGATGCCTATGGCTATCGCCTCGCCTGGGTGCATCTCGCCCTGCTTCAAATGCGATTGGATGAGCTTCTGTGCGACATTGAGGCCCATGGTCGCCGCTCGCTGAACTTGAGAGCTCCGTAGCCGGGGGTTCGGAGCTCGGTGAGCTTCTTGACTGACGGCGGAGGCTCGCGCGAAACTGCCGAAACCACTACACTTGTGGCGGAGCGGTCGCTCTAGCGGCCGGATCGACAGGGGCCAGCATCGCCCAAATCAAAGGCGAGCCTTGCGCTGCTACTTTGGAACGTTGGCGCCGGCGATGAGGTTCCGTCGGCGCGGCGGTCGAACGTAGCCGCAGCCCTTCCCATCGCGCCGAACCAGCGGCTGTCGGCGAGCGTTTCGCAACGGTCAACGGTCACGGCTGCCGAGATCGCGGAGTGGGGCGATGCTGGCTGTGATGGACACTGCGCGCCAGCTATTCGCTGTGCTGGACGAGGTGCGTCGGGCACAGGCGTGCGCATTCGGGGCTTGGGGGCTTGCGCCGGCGGAATGCGCGTACCGCGTCATTGGCTCAGGACCCCACTGGCGTCTGCGCGCCTACGGGCCGCCTCGGGGTTGGGCCTGCGTGCTCATCGTCGCCTCCCCCATCAAGAGACCGTACATCTGGGATGTCGGTGCCGCGCGAAGCGCGATCCGGTACTGCCTGGACCGGCAGCTGTCCGTGCATCTGATCGAATGGAAATCTGCCACACGGGGCCATGGGAACGCCGGATTCGATGAATACGCGGATCATGCCATATCGGAATGCGTCGCGAGAACCGGGGACCGCACGGGCCGACAAAAGCCGTTCTTGATGGGGCACTCGCTTGGCGGCACTTTGGCGACCATATACGCTGCCGTTCATCCGCAGACGCTGCAGGGTGTTGTGCTGCTCGGGGCGCCACTTTGCTTTGAACGAGGAGTGAGCCGGTTCGGGGATGCCCTGGTGTCCATCGTGCCCTCGACCTTGGCCGACGCGGATGTCATTCCAGGCTCGCTCTTGTCGCAGGTGAGTGCGTTGGCTTCTCCACGCACGTTTGTCTGGGAGAGGCTCGTGGACACCCTCCTCGGCACGGCCGATCCACGCGCGATGGCAATTCATACCCAGGTCGAGCGCTGGGCCCTCGATGAGGTCCCTCTTCCGGGTCGGTTGGTGCATGAGATCGTCGAGTGGCTCTATCGCGACGATCGCTTTTGCCGGGGAATACTGCCGATCGGTGGCAAGAAGATCGGTCCGGCGTGCCTTCGGTCGCCGGTCCTTGCAGTCGTGAACGCTGTGGACGAGATCGCTCCGCCGGCCTCGGTGACACGCTTCGCCGATGCAATGGCGGACCGGAGCGTCCGCATCATCGCGTACCCCGGCGAGTTCGGCGTCGGCCTGCAGCATGTCGCACTGCTCGTCGGTCGCAAGGCCTACGATCAGGTTTGGCCCGAGGTTATCGCCTGGCTCAAGGCTCACCGATGAGTCTTTGGCGTCAAAGAGTTGGGGCGCCCGTGTTCAGAATGGCCCGACTGCGCTACGCAGCCAGCACATAGGAGCCGGGCGCATCCATGAGAGGCGGGTACTCGATGCTCCCGACCGACCGTGCGCCGACCTTTTCGTCGCCGAGCGCGTCGAGCCACTGCGACCAATGCGGCCACCAGGAACCCTCGTGCCGCACGGCGGCTGCAAGCCATTGGTTGGCATCAGGAGGATTGCGCGGATTCGTCCTGTATGCGTACTTGTTTCGGGCCGGTGGATTGACGATGCCGGCGATGTGGCCCGACTCGCCCAGCACGAATTCAACCGGTCCGCCCAGGTGCTGGGTTCCAGCATAGCAGGCGCGCCAGGGGGAAATGTGATCGTCGATGGTTGCGAGAAAATAGCAAGGCACAGCGATACGGCGCAGATCGATCGGCCTTCCGGCGAGGCGCAACTCCCCGCCCTTGACGACACTGTTCTCCATATAGATGGAGCGCAGGAAGTCGGTCAGCATGCGGGCCGGGAGCCGGGTCGAGTCGGCATTCCAATGCAGGATGTCGAATGCCGGCGGCGGTCGGCCAAGGAGGTAGCCGTTCACGACATAGTTCCAGATCAGGTCGTTCTCCCGCAGCAGGGAGAACATGTCCTTCATGTGGCAGCCGTCCAGAAATCCTGTGCTGCGGGTGTGGCGCTCGATCTCGGCGAGCTGTCTCCCGTCGATGAAAACCGAGCTGTCGCCGATGTCGGACAGATCGACCATCGTGGCAAGTAAGGTCGCCGAGCGGACCGGCGAACGGTTTCCGGCGGCAAGCCAGGCGAGCGTGCACAGGGTGAGCATTCCCCCGATGCAGAAGCCGAGGAGATCGAGCCGGTCCTCGCCCGTGATTTCCCGCACGACATCGATGGCCGCGAGTGCCCCCTCGCACATGTAGTCGTCCATCCCCGTCTGTGCCTGGGCTGTCCCCGGGTTGGCCCAAGACATGACGAATGCTGTCCGGCCCTGTTCGACCGCCCAGCGCAGGAAGCTGTCCTCCGGCCGGAGGTCGAGCACGTAGTATTTGTTTATCCATGGCGGCACGACCAGAAGGGGTGTGCCAAACACGGTGCTGGTGCTGGGCGCGAACTGTACGAGCTCGATCAATCCGTTGCGGAACACCACCTTGCCGGGCGTCACCGCAAGGTTTCGACCGACCTCGAAGGCGTCGCCATCGTGCTGGGAAATCCGAACCAGCCCTTTGCCGCGCTCGAGATCGTCGACGAGCCTCTCGAGGCCCTGAAGGAGATTCTCACCGGACGTTTCGAGCGTGCGCGCAAGAACGCGCGGATTGGCGGTTGGCGAGTTGCTGGGAGACAGGGCACTCAGCAGCTGGCGCGTATAGAACTCGAGTTTGTGCCTCTCATGGCGGTCGAGGGTGCGGGCGGCGCGCACCTGCGTCAGCACCCAATATGAATAGGTCAGGTACGCATCCCGGATGAAGCGCAGCGCCGGGATTTCGCTCCAGGCCTTGTCCTGGAACCGCTTGTCGCTGCCCGCGCTCTGGTGGGCAGGATCGGCGCTGGAGGCATGCTTCGCGGCCATCGCAAGATTGTGCCGCCAAAGGTCTGTCAGCGCCGCTGCCGTGCGCTGCGGCTCGAACCACCACTCCAAGCCGAGCCGGGCTGCAGCCAAGGCCACGCCCTGGTAGTCGATGAGGCAATAGTCAAGCCCGCTGACGCTCCTGGTCTGGCGGATCGTGAATGCGGAGAGCGCGGCCGCAAGGCGTAGTCCGGCGCCGGCCAGGCGGGCGGCGTGTTCAAGCGTGCGTGCGGCGGTCTCTTCGTCTGCTGCTGCCGCCGTCATGCTCGTTACCCAACGGTTGCTGGCAGGGCCTGCGATAGGAGCCAGCTTATTCCAACGGTACCTGATCACAAGCGGGCGCGGGCCACTGAGGTAAGCCCGGAGCACGGCAAGCCTGGACTGTGGCGCAGGCTTGCGAACCCGCGAATTGGCGAAGCTGAACGACCTGGTTCAATCCGGCAGCTCGACGATCACCCGCCCTCGCTCGATCACGACCGGATAGGTCTTCACCGGGACCGTGCACGGCGGCTCCACGACCTCTCCGGTTCTGACATTGAAGCGCCCGCCGTGAAAGTTGCATTCGACCACGTCGTCCTCCAGAAAGCCCTCGGAGAGCGCGCCGGGTCCATGAGTGCAGGCATCGTCCGTTACGAAGAATTGGCCGGCGACATTGAACACGGCCAACACCAATCCTGCCGCTTCCACCCTCAGGGCGCAGCCGCTGCCGACATCCGACACATGGCACAGCTCAATCCGCTTAGGCACGGCTGCCATCGGGCCCCCTCGCGCTGCCTGCTCGCGGCGGCGGGCTTTCAACCGACCGCTTCGCAGCTATTATACGGGGCCCTATCGGCATTGACACCGCTGTCGGAGCTCATCCCATGCTGAGGAAAGAGCAGAACGAGCTGCTGACCCAGACCGGTCCCAACACGCCCTGTGGCCGGCTCTTCCGCAGCTACTGGGTGCCCGCGCTGCTGGCGGACGAGCTGCCCGAGAACGAATGCCCCCCGGTCCGCGTCAAGCTGCTGTCGGAGCGGCTGCTTGCCTTTCGCGACACGCAGGGGCGCTATGCGCTGATCGACGAGTTCTGTGCGCATCGCGGCGTGTCGCTGTGGTTCGGTCGCAATGAGGAGAACGGCCTGCGCTGCCCCTATCATGGATGGAAGTACGACTACACCGGCCAATGCGTCGAGGTTCCCTCCGAGCCCGCGGAAAGCGGCTTCTGCGCCAAAATCAAGCTCAAGTCCTACCCCCTCGTCGAGCGTGGCGGCGTGCTGTGGACGTACATGGGCCCCCCCGACAAGCGACCGCCGCTGCCGGAATGGGAATTCGCCGTCGTCCCGGCCGGGCACAGCTTCACCTCGAAGCGCCTGCAGGAATGCAACTGGCTGCAGGCCATGGAAGGCGGAATCGACTCCAGCCACGTGTCATTCCTGCACCGGGGCGAGTTGAGCTCCGACCCGCTGTTCAAGGGTGCGGAGGGCAACCGGTACAACCTTCGCGACGCGCGGCCGGTGTTCGAGGTCGTCGAAAGCCCCGGCGGCCTTTACGTCGGCGCGCGGCGCAACGCCGAGAACGGCCACTACTACTGGCGCATCACGCAATGGGTGATGCCGTCCTTTACGATGATCCCGCCGCGCGGCGACCACCCCGTGCACGGCCACTTCTGGATTCCCATCGACGACGAGAACTGCTGGGCCTGGAGCTTCGACTACCACCCTGTGCGCCCGCTGACGCAAGGCGAGGTGCAGGCCATGCGCGACGGCAAGGGCATCCACGTCGAGTACCAGCCCGGCACCTTTCGGCCGCTCGCCAACAAGGACAACGACTACCTGATCGACCGCGTGGCGCAGAAGGCGGGGCGGACCTTCAGCGGCGTCGTCGGCATCGCCATGCAGGACGCGTCCCTGCAGGAGAGCATGGGCCCCATCGTCGACCGCAGCAAGGAGAACCTGGTCTCCACCGACAACGGCATCATCATGGCCCGGCAGCGTCTGCTGCGCGCCGTCAAGAACCTGATGGAGCGCGATGTGGAGCCGCCGGGCGTCGCCATCGCCCACCAGCGCGTGCGCTCCGCGGCACTGATCCTGCGGCCCGACCAGGCCTTCAAGGACGCCGGCAAGGATGCGCTCAGCGTGCGTCCGGGCGTTGCCCACGCGACGGTTTGAGGTCATGCCCAGCGAATCCGCCCGCGCCAGCAGCACCGCCGAGAGCCGCTACCGCATCGATGCTCCCAACGCGCGTCCCCGCGCGGTCAAGGTGGTGGCGCTCGACCGGCCGAGCCAGGCGGTGGTGGAACGGCTCGGGCAGGAGCGCTGGAACGGGGCGGGCTTCCTCACCGCATCTGTGTTCTCCGCCGCGGCTCAGGCCGACGGCGGGTTCTCGATGCAGGCCTGGCTGAGCGACCTCTCCGGACGCACCAGGCACCTCCTGGACGAGATCGCCGGCGTCGATCAGGTGGTCATGATCGCCAGCGCCGGAGAGGACGTGCCGGCGGCCGCCATCATCGGCGAAGCCTGCAGCCTCAAGCGCGTGACGACGACCGCGCTCGTCATTGGCAGCGCCGCCGCGAGCGATCAGGCGCTTGCGCGTACCCTGGCGCAACTGCGCCCGTGGGCCCTGATGCTCGTTGTGGCGAGCTCGGAGGAGTACATCGCCGATATGCTCCGCGCGCTGCATGCCTGACACCATGCGTGCGGCCTGCCAAGCGGATTTTCCTTGGCAGGCTGGAGGCCTTCGTGTCCGCTTCCGGTCACTTTGCCGCACGTCCGCGCATGACACGGTGAAAATTG
>DATBKR010000177.1:0-11610 GCA_036555805.1 Hyphomicrobiaceae bacterium
GTGCACCATGCCGTCGACGCCCCCGTCGAGGCCAACGAACAGGCCGAACTCGGTGATGTTGCGCACCGGGCCTTCCACCACGGAGCCCTTGGGATGGGCGGCCAGGAACACCTCCCACGGGTTGTCCTGGGTCTGCTTGAGACCGAGCGAGATGCGCCGCTTGGCCGGGTCCACCTCCAGGATCTGCACGTCCACCTGCTGGCTGGTGGAGACGATCTTGCCGGGGTGGATGTTCTTCTTGGTCCAGCTCATCTCGGAGACGTGGATGAGGCCTTCCACGCCCGGCTCCAGCTCCACGAACGCGCCGTAGTCGGCGATATTGGTGACGGTGCCCTTGAAGCGCGCGCCGACGGGGTACTTGGCCTCGATGCCGGCCCAGGGATCGGCCTGCAGCTGTTTCATGCCGAGCGAGATGCGCTGCGTCTCGGGATTGATGCGCACGATCTGCACCTTGACGGTATCGCCCACGTTGACGATCTCGCTCGGGTGGTTGACGCGGCGCCAGGCCATGTCGGTGACGTGGAGGAGGCCGTCGATGCCGCCGAGATCGATGAACGCGCCGTAGTCGGTGATGTTCTTGACGAGGCCGTCGATCACCTGCCCTTCGGCCAGCTTGGCCACGATCTCGGAGCGCTGCTCGGCGCGGGTAGCCTCCAGGATCTCGCGGCGGGAGACGACGATGTTGCCGCGGCGGCGGTCCATCTTCAGGATCTTGAAAGGCTGCGGCGTGTTCATGAGGGGCCCCATGTCGCGCACGGGTCGCACGTCCACCTGGCTGCCGGGCAGGAACGCCACGGCGCCGTCGAGGTCCACCGTGAAGCCGCCCTTGACCTTGTTGAAGATGACGCCTTCCACCTGTTCCTTGTTGTTGAACTTCTGCTCCAGCCGCACCCAGCTCTCCTCGCGGCGGGCCTTGTCGCGCGAGAGGACCGCCTCGCCGAGCGCGTTCTCGGTGCGTTCGATGTAGACCTCGACCGTGTCGCCGACCTTCAGCTCACTGGGGCGGCCGGGCGCCGCGAACTCGCGCAGCGGCACGCGGCCCTCCATCTTCAGGCCCACGTCGATCACCGCCAGGTCCTTCTCGATGGCGGTGATGGTGCCCTTGACGACGCTGCCCTCGAATACCTCGTCCTCGGGCATGGTCTCGCCCAGCATGGCGGCGAAATCCTCTCGCGTCGGAGTGAGCTCCCTGTTGGCGGCGGCAGTGGTGGTGGTCATTCTTGCTCCTGAACTGATTTGTCTTCGGTGGCTGCGCCTGGAACGGCGGGCGGCCCACAATGGGCCTCATCCCACCCAAACCAAGATCGCGCCCATGATGTCTCTGAATGCCGCCGGCGATGTCTGCTTGCCAACTTGATTGGAGCGCGCCGTTCACGCGCGCCCGCGTTGAGCAACCTTCCTTGAGATCACGCCGACAGCGGTGTCGAACGCGGCTTCTATATCCAAATTGCTGGTGTCCAGCAAGAAGGCGTCCGCAGCCGGACGCATGGGGGAGACATCGCGGCCGGCATCGCGTTCATCGCGGCGGCGGATGTCCTCCAGGACGGCCTGTAAGATGGCCGCCTCGCCGCGATCCAGTTGCTCCCGGTGGCGGCGCTCGGCCCTCACCTCGGTGGAAGCGGTAACGTAAAGCTTAACGTCGGCGTCCGGGCACACCACGGTGCCGATGTCGCGGCCGTCGAGCACGGCCCCCTCGGGGCGGCGGGCGAAGGTGCGCTGGTAGGACAGGATGGCGGCCCGGACGGCCGGGATGCGGGCCACGATGGAGGCGGCCTCGCTGAGGCCGGGGTTGCGCAGGGCGGGGTCGGCGAGGGTCGAAGGGTCCAGCCTGGCTGCGGCCGTGGCGGCGGCTGCGGGGTCGTCGAGCGCCTCGCCGCGCCGGCGCACGTCGCGCGCCACGGCCCGGTAAAGGAGCCCGGTGTCGAGGTGGGCGAGCCCAAAATGGGCGGCGATGCGCCTGGCCAGCGTGCCCTTGCCCGAGGCCGCGGGCCCGTCGATGGCAATGATCATGTCCGCGCCGCCTCCGGCTCCGTGAAGGCGGCGCCCAGCCGCTCCATCAGCGGGCGGAACTCGGGGAAGCTGGTGGCGATCATGCCGGCGTCGTCCACCGTGACCGGGCGGTCGGCGCCCAGGCCCAGGGTGAGGAAGGCCATGGCGATGCGGTGGTCGAGGCGGGTAGCGACCAGGCCGCCGCCCGGCACGCTCCGGCCGCCCGTCACCATCAGCGTGTCGCCATCGACCTCGGTTGCCACGCCGTTGGCCGCGAGCCCGGCGGCAGTGGCGGCCAGACGGTCGCTCTCCTTCACCTTCAGCTCCGCCAGCCCCTCCATGCGGGTCTCGCCCTCGGCGTAGGCGGCCAGGCATGCCAGCACCGGATACTCGTCGATCATGGTCGGAGCACGCTCCGGCGGCACCCGCACGCCCCTGAGCCGGGCCCCGGGCCCGCCATGGCGCACATGGATGTCGGCGACCGGCTCGCCGCCCTCGATGCGCTCCGCCATGAAGGCGACATCGGCGCCCATCTCGCGCAGGGTCGTGTAGAACCCCGTGCGCGTTGGGTTGACGAGCACCCCCTCGATAGTCACCTCGGAGCCGGGCACGATCAGCGCCGCCGCGGCCAGAAAGGCGGCCGAACTGGGGTCGCCCGGCACCCTGACATCGCGGCCCGCCAGCTCGGCGTCGCCGCGCACGGAGACGGCGCGCAGCCCCTGGCGCTTGGTGGCGGTGACCTGGGCGCCGAAATAGCTCAGCATGCGCTCGGTGTGGTCGCGGGTGGCGGTGGGCTCGATCACGGTGGTCTCGCCGCCGGCGTGCAGGCCGGCGATCAGGATCGCCGACTTTATTTGCGCCGATGCAACCGGGACCTGGTATTCGATGGGGATCAGGTCGGCCGAGCCGCGCACGACGAGGGGCAGCGTGTCCCGGCCCTTGTCCAGCATCTCCAGCCCCATGCGTTCGAGGGGCCTCAGGACCCTTCCCATGGGGCGCCCGGACAGGGACGAATCGCCCGTCAGGCGAACGGTCATGTTGTGGCCGGCGATCACACCCAGCATGAGCCGGACGCCCGTTCCGGAATTGCCGAAATCGAGGTCGGCCGCAGGTTCCTCGAGCCCGCCGACACCGCGGCCGAGCACTTCCCAAACGCCGGCATTGTGGCGGACTGGGCACCCGAGGGCCTGCAGGGCCTTGGCCGTTTTGAGCACATCCTCGCCTTCGAGCAGCCCGGCGATGCGGGTGCGTCCGGTCGCAAGGGCGCCCAGCATCAGCGCCCGGTGCGAGATGGACTTGTCGCCCGGCACCCGGACTCGCCCCCCCAGGATCTTGGCCCGGTGGACGCACAGGGGCGTTGGAGACGGATGCAGCACGTCAGGCGGAGCCTTGGCTAGCGGAGCCGGCCGCTTCCGACGCGTGCGGCCGCTGTCATAGAGCAAGGCGGCAGGGGCCTGTCAACATCGCGCACGGCTCACCATATAGGGGCCGACAGGGGGCGGGGAATGCCCCTGGAAAGTCCTGGAGCGTTCTGGCGGTCCCGGCGCACTTGCGTTTTGACAGGCGCGGGGGCCCATGGCAATGAGCAGCCGAAATTTTCCCCTAAGAGGGTAGGCCAATGTCCACAAAAGCCGAACGCGGCACCAAGCGCACCTGTCAGAACCCGGAGTGCGGCGCCCGCTTCTACGATCTCAACCGCGACCCCGTCGCGTGCCCGATCTGCCAGACCGTGTTCCAGTTCGCCGTTCCGGCCGAGGCCGCAGCGGCCGGCCACGAGGGCACGCGCGGCGCCAGGAGGCCCGGATATCAGGCCGGGCTGCCCGAGAAGCCGGCCAGCGTACCGGTCGCGGCAGGGGACGAGGAGGCGCTGCCGGCGCTCGAGGGCGACGAGGAGCCCGAGGCCGCCGAGGAAGACGAGACCTTCCTGGAGCCCGAGGAGGAAGACGGGTCCGACATGGAGAACATCATCGGCGGGCCGGTGGCCGAGCCCGACGAGCCCGACCGGTAGGGTTCATGGCGGGGTCAGACCCCTCGCGTCAACGTTGCGATGTTGCCGCAAGCGCAGGCGCGAGGGGTCTGACCCCGATCTGACTACGCCATCACCTTGTCCAGCGTGATGGGGAGGTCGCGCACGCGGGTGCCGGTGGCGTGGTACACGGCGTTGGCGACTCCCGCCGCCACGCCGACGATGCCGATCTCGCCCACGCCCTTGACGCCGAGCGGATTGACGATGGCGTCGGGCTCGTCGACGAAGATCACCTTGATGTCCTGCACGTCGGCATTCACCGGCACGTGGTACTCGGCGATGTTGGCGTTCATGATGCGACCGAAAACGTGGTCCGCCAGCGTCTCCTCGTGCAGGGCCATGCCGATGCCCCACACCACGCCGCCCATGATCTGACTCGCCGCCGTTTTGGGGTTCAGGATGCGGCCGGCCGCCACCGCGTCGACCACGCGCGTGACACGCACGACGCCCAGCTCTTCGTCCACCTTCACCTCGGCGAAGATGGCCGAATGCGTGTTGTGCGCATGCGCGTCGTCGTGCGGGAAGGTCGTGGGCCTCTCCTGGTCGATGCGATCCAGGCCGCCGTGCCGCATGGCGTCGGCGATCGATACGGCGCGCGCGGGATCGCGCCTGCTGACGAGCTTGCCGTCGGCGAACAGAACCTCGTCGGAGCCGGCGCTCGCGAGCGGCGAATTCGGCACGCCCCTGGCGAGGCGCAGCAACTCCGCGCGCACCGCGTCGCACGTGGTCACAATCCCGTTCGACACAGAGGCCGCAATCCAGGATCCGCCCTCCACCGGCGACTGCGGCAGCGTCGAGTCGCCCAGCTTGATGGAGATGGCATCGAGCGGCAGCCCGAGCCGGTCGGCCGCCACCTGCGCCATGATTGTATAGGTCCCGGTGCCGATGTCGGAGGTGGCGCAGGCGACCTCGGCGTGCCCGTTGGCCGACAGCGTGACGCGCACCTCGATCGCCATCTGCAGCGCCTCCCACACGCCCGTCGCCATGCCCCAGCCCACCAGGTCCTTGCCGTCGCGCATGGAACGTGGCTCGGGGCTGCGCCTCGCCCAGCCGAACGCCTCCGCGCCCCGGCGGTAGCACTCGCGCAGGGCCTTGCTGCTGTAGGGCTGCCCGCTGTTCTGGTCGCGGTCCGAATAGGTGCGCAGCCGCAGCTCCAGCGGGTCGAGCTTCAGCGCAACCGCCATCTCATCCATGGCGCATTCCAGCGCGTAGACGCCGGTGGCCGCGCTCGGCGCGCGCATGTCGCAGGGGGTGGGGAGATCGAGGTGGGCGAGCTTTTGCGTGTATTTGGCGTTGGGAGACGTGTAGAGCAGCCCGGACCAGCCGGTCTCCTGCCGATGGAAGTCCTCGAACTGCGAGGTCACCGTGACGGCCTCGTGCACTATGGAGTCGAGCGTGCCGCGCTGGTTGGCGCCGAGGGCGATGCGCTGGATCATGGCCGGCCGGTAACCCAGCGCGTACATCTGCTGCCGGGTGAGTACGACGCGCACCGGGCGCTGCAGCTTGCGCGCCGCCATGGCCGCCAGCACGACCTGGAACTGCGGGCGCAGGCCGGAGCCGAAGCCGCCGCCCATGTAGGGCGACATGACGCGCACGTCGTCCGGCTTCATCTCCAGCACGCTGGTCACGTAGCGCTGCACGTTCTGCACACCCTGGGTCTTGTCGAAGATCGCGAGCTTGCCGCCCGGCTCGAACAGCGCCGTCGAGGCGTAGGGCTCCATCGGGTTGTGGTGCTCGATGGGGACGTAGTACTCCCCCTCATGGCGCACCGCGGCGGCAGCGAGCGCGGGTTCCGCCGAGCCGCGCGGCTTCGGCGGAAAGAACGGGGCCTCAGCCTCGTTGGGCGGCTCTCCCACGGCGACAGCCCTGTCGCGCTGGCGATAGATATCGGTCACGTGCGCGTCCGTCTCGTACTCCACGTGGACGAGGGAGGCCGCGAAGCGCGCCGTCTCCCAATCCTCGGCCACCACCAGCGCGATCGGCTGCCCGCTGAACCTGATCCGGTCGTCGTAGAGCGGTCGGAACGGCGAGCCCGCCGGGGCCACGTCGTCCTTGTAGGCGCTGTCGCTGCCCGGCATGGGCAGGCGGTTCTCGTGGGTCAGCACGTCGATCACGCCGGCGACGCGCAGGGCATCGCCCGTGTCGATGCGCGCGAGCCGCCCCTTGGCGATGTCCGAGGTCACCACGAAGCCTTGGGCGAGGCCCGGTCCCAGGGCGAGGCCGGACGGGTTGTGCTCGGCTGCGTACCGCGCCGCGCCCGTGACCTTGGCGCGGCCGTCAACGCGGGAGGTGGGATTGCCGATGTGAGGTGTCATGGAGGCCATGGGTCTGCTCGCACGGTTGTCCTGGGCTATGGCTGTGGCGAGGCGCCGGGGCTCCTGCTCATCGATGTGACCGCCCAAGCCGGCGGCTCCCACAGCGGCCGCGCCGCCCAGCACGCCGCGGCGGTTGATCTCGCTCGCCATGCTCTCCTCGGCTCCGGTCCGCGGATACGCTCATGCGATCTTCTTGTTCGACTGCGATTGCGGCGTGCCGCACGATGCCTGAGTCAGTGCGCGCACGATCACGCGGCGAGCGAGGTCGATCTTGAAGGCGTTGTGCGGGTACCCCTTGGCGTCGCGGAGCACGAGATCCGCAGCCAGCGCGAAGGCCGTCCCGTTCGCCTGCTGCCCGCGCAGCGCCGCCTCGGCCGCGGGATCGCGCCAGGGCTTGTGCGCGACGCCGCCGAGGCCCAGGCGCGCCTCCCTGATCGTGTCGCCGTCTAGTTCCAGGGCCGCGGCCACCGAGACCAGCGCAAAGGCATAAGAGAGGCGGTCGCGGACCTTGAGGTAGGTGTAGTTGGACGGGAATCCCCTCGCCGGCAGCTCGACCGCGGTGACAATCTCGTCGTGCGCCAAGTTGGTGTCGCGCTGCGGGGTGCCCCCAGGAAGCCGGTGGAAGTCGGCGAACGCGATCGTGCGCTCGCCGTCGGGCCCGGTCACGTGAACCGTGGCATCGAGCGCCGCCAGCGCCACGCACATGTCGGAGGGATGCGTGGCGATGCAGGCGTCGCTGGTGCCGAGGATCGCGTGCATGCGGTTGAGCCCGTCGATGGCAGAGCAGCCGCTGCCGGGCTCGCGCTTGTTGCAGGGCGTGGCCGTGTCGTAGAAGTAGTAGCAGCGCGTGCGCTGCAGCAGGTTGCCGCCGGTCGAGGCCATGTTGCGCAGCTGCTGCGAGGCGCCGGCCATGATCGCGCTCGACAGGAGCGGGTAGCGCTGCTCCACCAGCGGGTGATAGGCGAGGTCGGTGTTCGGCACCAGGGCGCCGATGACGAGACCGCCTCCGGGCGTCTCGGCCACCGCTTTCAGCGGCAGCCGCGTGATGTCGATCAGCCGCGTCGGTCGTTCCACGTCCTCCTTCATCAGGTCGATCAGGTTGGTGCCGCCGGCGATGAACTTCGCGCCCGGATCGGCCGCGACCTGTCGCACCGCGTCCGCCACGTCAGTGGCGCGCGCGTACTCGAAATTGATCATGACCGCTCCATCGTCTGCTGGATCGCCGCGACGATGTTGGGATAGGCGCCGCAGCGGCAGATGTTGCCGCTCATCAGCTCGCGAATCTCATCGCCGGTCCTGGCTTTGCCCTCCGCGATCAGCCCGGCGGCCGAGCAGATCTGCCCCGGCGTGCAGTAGCCGCACTGGAACGCGTCGTGCTCGATGAAAGCCTGCTGCAACGGGTGCAGGGCGCCGTTGGTCGCCAGCCCCTCGATGGTAGTGACCTTGGCGCCCTCCTGCATGACCGCCAGCGTCATGCACGAGACGATGCGGCGGCCGTCCACCAGGACGGTGCAGGCGCCGCACTGGCCGTGGTCGCAGCCCTTCTTGGTGCCCGTCAGGTCGAGGTGGTCGCGCAGGGCGTCGAGCAGTGTCGTCCACGGTGCCACGCTGAGCCGGGTGGCCGCGCCGTTGACCGTCAGCTCGATCGGAACCTTCGCCGGCACCGCGATGGCCGCGCCATCCGATGCTGTCCCTTCGCGCTTCTGCGCCACCTGCTGCCTCCGTGAACTCGATTCGCGCAGGGACGGGGTCTCTGCGCCCGGAGTGCGCGACTGTCGCTGCTGGTCGCGAGCCGGCCCAAAGGCGAGGCCACCTTAGCTCGCAGTTCACCGTGTGGGTGCCGAGTATGGCCGGCGCGGCTGCCGCGGCACTATCCGGGATAACCCTGAAAGCGACCTGCGGTTCTCTGCGACCAGCTTCACAGGTTCGCGCGCGTCGCGGCACGGCGTGCCATCGACATCTCGACGTCACGAGAGCCCACGGCGCGGACCGCCGTCAGCGCCGGCCAAGTACGATCGCATCGGAGACGTGGCACCCATACCGCCGTCCACGGCGCTCTTATGGATCGAGCCAAGCCCCGGCACCAGGAAAGCGCCAGCCCAAGACACCGCAATTGGACCTCGCTTGGGTGCCACTGCGGCCGCCAACGCCTTGCAAGCCCCGCCTTGCGAGGCCGGCGCCCGAGAATCGAGCCGATTCCGACTGATCCGGGCCGTCCCTGTGATGTATAAGCGCAACCTGTCGCGGCACGGCGTCAGTCGGGCGCCGACGCCGTGCCGCATACTGAGGGATAGCCGATGAGAAAGACGCTTTATTTGATCGTGTTCACGCCAACTTCACTTTCACCACTCGGCCACGCCATCGAGCGGCAGATCGAGGAACTGGCCCGGACGGAGGCGCAAGACATCTCGGTGACGTGCTGGGACGAGGGAGAGCGCTTCTTCGATCCTGGCAACAGCTATCCCCTCAACGAGTGCATCCGCAAGCTGCACAGCTTCGACGGGGCGATCATCGTCCTAGGCCCGTCGGCGCCGGGAGCCCCCGTTGCAGCCCCCCAGCCGGTCAACTCCAACGTGCTCATCGAGATCGGGGCCTCGATGGCCCGCTTCGGCCGCAACCGCGTCTTCCTGCTCAAGCCGAAGAGCGACAGCGTGCAGATCCCCACCTACTTCCGCGAGAACAATGTCAACTTCGCCACCTACGACGATACCGTCACAGCCGGCCCCGACGCGATCGCCGAGGCCGCGGCCTGCATCGTGCGCCACCTCTGCGATCTCGGCCAGTCGGCCTACTACTCGGACCTGCCGGCGTTCGGGCTGGCGCATGGGTACTTCAACAACTTCGTGCGGCCGGCGATCAGGAACGTCGAGGACGGGGCCACCGTCTACGCCAAGACCGGAGGCACCCTGCTCAAGGGGCGGCGCCGGCGCAAGTTCTCCTCGGCGGTCTTCATTGTGGTGGTGCCGGAGGACCGCATCATCGAGCGCACCGAGATGCACCAGCAGCTGACCTCGATCGGTCTCGTGGAAGCGGTGATC
This sequence comes from Hyphomicrobiaceae bacterium, assembly GCA_036555805.1. GTDB lineage: Bacteria > Pseudomonadota > Alphaproteobacteria > Rhizobiales > Hyphomicrobiaceae > AWTP1-13. The sequence continues at coordinate 9,369 of DATBKR010000177.1, forward strand.
GAGGTCAAGGACGGCAGGCCCATCACCTTCTTCACGCTCCCGGAGTTCAGGAGCAAGGATGCGCTATACATCGTGGAGGTGCCGACGAACCTGATCGCCTCGCGCGATGCCATCGACAAGATCGAGCGGCTGTGGATCGACACGCCCGACCCAAGCCGGCAATACGAGCAGCTACTGGAGCGCCGGGAGATCGCGAACTTCTTCCGCTACGTCGATGTCCTGCGGGAGAACGCGGGTCTGCAGACGGGCAAGGTCAGGCAGCTGTCCGTGCCGAGCATGGACCGGCTCACGCTCGCCGCCATCCGCGAGCTCGCCACCTGAACCCGGCCGCACAGCGACGCCCGCGGCGCCGTCCAACCAGTCGAAGGGGTTAAAGCACGGCGCCAGTGTCATTGGTGGTCCGCGGCATCCGCTTGGCGTGGCGGCCCGGCGGTGATTGACAGGCAACGTGGACGTGTCCACCATCGCGTGGCCATGCTGGCGGGGCATTTTCACCCGCCTCCCGGAAAATTCCGCGGCCTTGCTGTGCGAGCGCTCATCGCGCGCGACGATGAACGACATGGGAGCAACGATGAGACGGACCATCGAACGCAGCGACGAGCGCATCCTGCAGTCCGACATCTTCGACCGCGAGGACCGGCGGGCGCCGAGGCCCGACTGGGGCTTCTACGACGAGCCCGGCCGGCGCATCCCCGTCTACCATCGCTGCGACGTGCTGGTGATAGGCGGCGGCCCGTCCGGCACCGCGGCGGCGGCCGCGGCCGCCAGGGAAGGCGCCGATGTCTGCCTCCTGGAGCGCTACAACCACCTGGGCGGGCTTTCCACCGGCGGCCTGGTGATCTGGATCGACCGCATGACCGACTGGAGCGGCCAGCTCGTGATCCGCGGCATCGGCGAGGAGCTCATGGACCGCCTGCCGCCCGACGCCGTCGCCGGCCCGCCGCGCGAGGACTGGGGCAGCCAGGAGCCCGCCAAGGCCGCGCACTGGTCGCAGCGCACCGCCGCCTACCACGGCGTAGTCACCTGGTCGCCCACCATCGACCCCGAGCAGCTCAAGCTCGTCTCGCAGGAACTGCTTATCGAGCGCGGCGTCAAGATCGCCTACCACGCTTGGGCGGCGCAGCCCATTGTCGAAGGCAACGCCGTGCGGGGCGTGGCCTTCGAGAGCAAGGAAGGCCGCATGGCCATCATGGCCAAGGTCGTGATCGACGCCACCGGTGACGGCGATGTTTTCGCGCGCGCCGGCGCCGCCTTCGACACCGACATCGAGCCGGGCGACGTGCATCACTGCATGAACACCGCCTGGCTGTTCGCCGGCGTGGACATGGACCGCTGGATCGCGTTCCGGGCCGGCCAACCCGAGGCCTTCAAGGCGTTCATGGACCGCGGGCGGGCGGCGTGCGGCCTGTTCGAGCGGCCGTTCGTGTCGTGGCGCACCGACGTCGCGGTATTCATGGGGCCGCGGCAGACCGGCTACTCGCCGCTCGACGTGGACGACATGACCGCGGTCGAGGTCCGCTCCCACCGCGCCATGCAGAAGCACCTGGAGTTCTACCGCGCCAACGCGCCGGGCTTCGAGAACGCCTACATGATGCTGTCCGCTTCGCAGCTCGGTGTGCGGCACGCGCGGCGGCTCAAGGGCGTCGACGGGGTGCTCCGCGCGCGCTGGCCCGAGGGCCGCGCGCTCCCCGACGAGATCGGCGTCACGCCGTCGGTGAGCCCCAAGTTCCCGAACATCTCGATCCCCTACGGGGCCCTGGTGCCTGAGAAGCTCGACGGCCTGCTCGCCTGTGGCCGTCACATCTCGTGCGACCGCAACTCGCACGGCTTCATGCGCGAAATCCCGCAGTGCTGGATCACCGGCCAGGCCGCCGGCGCCGCCGCGGCGGCGGCCGTCGCCCAGGGCGTGGAGCCGCGCGCGGTGGACGTCCCGCGCCTGCAGCAGGCCTTGCGCGCGCAGGGCGCGTACCTGCGCCAGCCGCAAGCCGCGCTCAGCGCCGCCTAGCGGGCGCGCTGAAATAGCCGGCGAGCCAAAGTTTTGACCCGTCATCCCGGATGCCGAGCGCCGCAGGGGCGAGGCTGTCCGGGACCTCCATCAGCGAGTCGGCAAATCCTGATGACGGCCGGCGCGGTTTGCGTATAGTGCGCGCCGCAACCTCGGCCACGCCCACCCATGCAGAAGAAAGCCGCCACGCCGGCGCCCGCGAAGGCGTCCCCTGCCGCAGCCGCCTCCCGTGCGGCC
>DATBKR010000178.1:0-9072 GCA_036555805.1 Hyphomicrobiaceae bacterium
AGGCGGAGCAGCGCCTGTTCGAACTCCGGCGTGGTGTCGCCCCCGGCGAGCTGGCCGAGATTGCCGCCGGAAGACGCCGAGGCACAGGCCGAGTGGAGGGCCGCCAGCTCGGCGAAGCGGGCAGGGTCCTCCTGGAGCAGGGCCAGCAGCCGTTCGGCGCACGCGTGCGCGGCGCCGAAGGCTGCAGGCTCGTCGCGGCGGGCGGCAATGAGGATGTGCGAGGCCTCATAGATGTCGCGCGAGCGGAAGCGGCTGCAGTTGCGGTCGTAGTAGCGCCGACAGGTGTCCGCGTCGGCTTCGGGCACGCTGACCTCGCGCTCTACGAGGCCGCGGATCAGCGCCTCCTCGTCGGCCTCGCGGCGTCCGCCGCCATCGGTCCGCGGCGCGGCCGTCAGGCCCTGGCGGCGGGCCTCCTGCAGCAGAAGCTCACGCACGACAAGGGCACGCGCGGCCTGCTGCCACGCGTGCACCGGAGTTCGCCCGGGATGATGCTGGACCTCGCGCGCGATGGCATCGTGGGGAATCGCCACGCCGTTGACGCTGACGGCAATGCGCGGCACCTGGGCCAGCACCGACTGGACGGAGCAGCTCATCGGGATCACTCCGCAGGCTCTGATGCACGGCGCCCGAGCTGGGGGCGCACGGCAGGCCGGTCGGTGCGCACCACCTGGTAGCCGCGGCGGCCGAGGTACCAGACGGGCGCGCTCCAGACGTGCACGAGGCGCGTGAAGGGGAATACCAGGAAGATCGTCATGCCCAGAAACAGGTGCGCCTTGAAGATCGGGTGCGCGTCGGCAACCAGCGTCCAGGCGCCGAGCCGCAAGGTCAGCACCCCTTGCGCCCAATTCATGAACTTCACCATCTCATGGCCGTCGAGATGGCCCAGCGATACCGGAATGGTGGCCAGTCCCAGGATAAGCTGGGCGTAGAGCAGCAGCAGGACCGCGATGTCCCCGAAGGAGGATGTCGTGCGGATGCGCGCATCGAACAGGCGGCGATGAACGAGGAGCGTGAGGCCGACGAAGCAGGCGATGCCGGCGATGCCGCCGATCAGGATTGCCATCCATTGCTTGGCCGAGTGCGAGATGCCGATGGCGTCGAACAGCTGGATCGGGGTCAACAGCCCGACGAAGTGGCCCGCGAAGATGACGAGGATGCCGACGTGGAACAGGTTGGAGCCCCACATCAGCTGGCGCCGGCGCAGCAGCTGGCTGGAGCCGCTTCGCCAGGTATACTGCTCGCGATCGAAGCGCAGCAGGCTGCCGAGCAGGAACACGGTGAGGCACAGGTAGGGGTACCAGCCGAACACGATCTGATTGAGGGTGTCACGCATTGTGGGTCTCGTCGGGCAGGGTGCGGCCGTTGTAGGTGACGACGGGACGCTGCGGCTTCGGCGGCTCCGCGCCGGGCGCCGGGCGCCGGATCGCGCGGATCTTGGAAATGAGATCCTCCTTGCCGCATTGCGCCGCTGCTCCCGGACCGAAGGTGACCTCCTCTTCCTCCCAGGCCGCGTCGAGCGCGGCCAGGTCCTCCGGATTGTCGTCGCGCTCCCCCAGGAGTGCCTCGACAACGGCGCTCTGCGGCCTTGTCCCGGCGAGAGATAGAACGCACGAGAAGACGAAGGAGTAGAGCACTTTGCGCGTCTTCAGCCGCTGTCGGATGGCCTCCAGTATGTGCGCCGTCTCGGCGATGAGGCCGCGGGCCTCCGCTTCCGGAACCTCGGACAGGAACTCCAGGAACAGCGGCAGATGATCGGGGAGCTCGCCGGTGCGGATGGCGAGACCGTTGCGCTCGTAGAGCGCCATCAGGTCCACCATGGCCTGGCCGCGGTCGCGGCTCTCGCCGTGCACGTGCTCGAACAGGTTGAGGGAGAGCGAGCGCGTGCGGTCGAACAGCAGCACATAGCGCTCCTGCAGGTCGTAGAGATCGCGCGTGGAGATTTCCTCCAGCAGGCGGTTCAGGCGGTCGCGGTTCTTCTGCGGCAGCAGGGGCTCGGCATCGAGCGCGGCGCGCATCTCTGGGACCGCCGCCTGCAGCTCGGCGGTGGGATAGCTGAGCGCGGCGGATAGGACCTTGAGGGTGCGCTTCATGAGATGAACTCCGTGGGCGTGCGCGCCGTCTTGTGGCGCGGGGTGCCGAACAGGCCTGTCTCGGTGCGCCCGTCCGAGCAGCCGTTGCCGAAGGAAAAGCCGCACGAGCCCCTGAGCTCGTAGGCATCCTCGCCCAGCTCGCGATGCGCGGTGGGAATCACGAAGCGGTCCTCGTAGTTGGCGATCGCCATGATCTGATACATGTCCTCGATGTGCGCGCCCGTGAGGCCCACGCGCCGCGCGATGCCCTCGTCGATCACGCCATCGACGGTCTTGGCGCGCATGTAGGCGCGCATGGCCAGCATGCGCTCCAGGGCAAGCGCCACCGGCTGCTCATTGCCGGCGGTCAGCAGGTTCGCCAGGTAGCGGAGCGGGATGCGCAGCGAGCGCACGTCGGGCATCTCGCCGTCGCTGCCCATCTTGCCGGCCTCCGCTGCCGACTGTATCGGCGACAGCGGCGGGACGTACCAGACCATGGGCAGCGTGCGGTACTCGGGATGCAGCGGGAAGGCGACCTTCCACTCCATGGCCATCTTCCACACCGGCGACTTCCTGGCGGCCTCGAGCCAGGCCTCCGGCACGCCGCCGGCCCGCGCCCGCGCGATCACGCCCTCATCGTTGGGATCGAGGAAAATCGACAGCTGCGCTTCGTAGAGGTCCCGCTCGTTGGGAACGCTGGCCGCCGCCTCGATGCGGTCGGCGTCGTAGAGGACGACGCCGAGGTAGCGGATGCGCCCGACGCAGGTCTCCGAGCACACGGTGGGCTGGCCGGCCTCGATGCGCGGGTAGCAGAAGATGCACTTCTCGGATTTGCCGCTCGACCAGTTGTAGTAGATCTTCTTGTACGGGCAGCCCGACACGCACATGCGCCAGCCGCGGCACTTGTCCTGGTCGATGAGGACGATGCCGTCCTCCTCGCGCTTGTAGATGGCGCCCGAGGGGCAGGCCGCGACGCAGGACGGATTGAGGCAATGCTCGCACAGCCGCGGGAGGTACATCATGAAGGTGCTCTCGAACTGCCCGTAGATCTCCTTCTGCACACCTCCGAAGTTGTAATCGGCCGAGCGCTTCTCGAACTCTCCCCCTAGGATCTCCTCCCAGTTCGGGCCCCACTCGATCTTCTCCATGCGCTCGCCGGTGATGAGCGAGCGTGGTCTCGCCGTGGGGAAGGCCTCCAGCTCCGGTGCCTTCTGCAGGTGCTCGTAGTCGAAGGTGAAGGGCTCGTAGTAGTCGTCGATCTCGGGCAGGTCCGGGTTGGCGAAGATATTGGCGAGCACGCGCCACTTGGCACCGATCCTGGGTTCGATGCGTCCGTTCTTCTTGCGCCTCCAGCCCCCGTTCCAGCGCTCCTGGTTCTCCCAGTCCTTGGGGTAGCCGATGCCGGGCTTGGTCTCGACGTTGTTGAACCAGGCGTATTCCATGCCTTCGCGGCTGGTCCACACGTTCTTGCAGGTGACCGAGCAGGTATGGCACCCGATGCACTTGTCGAGGTTCATCACCATCGCGATCTGCGCACGGATTTTCATGGGTGGGCCCCTTGATGGCTTAGGATGTGCCTTCTTGTTGGACGTGGCGGAGCTTGTGTGATAGATCGTGAAAGCAAGGAGGTCATCCCATGCCCAAAGACACCACCCTCCAGCTTGAGACGTATTTCCTCGCCTTCATCGAGGAGATGGTCGCCAGTGGCCGCTTCAGCTCGCCCAGCCAAGTGGTGCACGCTGGTTTGCGCTTGCTTGAGCAGAGCGAATCGCGCGGGAAAGCGCTGCGTGCCGCGATCCAGGAGGGCGAGGACAGCGGCTACATCGAGGATTTCGATTTCGATGAGTTCCTTGCCGAGATGCACAGAGAGGCCACAGCCAAAAAAAAGGTATCCGATGCGGCATGAGCAACTACAAGCTCTCCCGTCGCGCACGTGGCGATCTCGCGGAGATCTGGCGGTACAGCAACCTCCATTGGGGCTCCAAGCGGGCTGACCGGTATATCGACGCAATTCGCGCGGCGTGCGGGAAGCTTGCCGCCAAGCCGTCCCTGGGACGCCCTCTTCCCGATGCGCCCAGCGATTTCCGCCAATGCCGCTGCGGCTCCCACGTGATCGTCCATCGGCAACGCGGTGAGCAGATATATATCGTCCGCGTTCTGCACGAGAGCATGAACCACAAGGAACACCTGGGCTGAGAGTGACACGCATCCTCACCTCCCCGCCTCGGTGATGGCAGGCCGATCCAACCAGTCCACCTTGGCCATCTTGCGCACGATGACGAACTCGTCGCGGTTGGTGCCGATGGTGCCGTAGTAGTTGAAGCCGTACGACTGCTGGGCGTAGCCGCCGATCATGTGCGTGGGCTTGAGCACCGCGCGCGTCACCGAGTTGTGGATGCCGCCGCGCTGGCCGGTGATTTCCGAGCCCGGCACGTTCACGATCTTCTCCTGCGCGTGATACATGAGGCACATGCCCTCCTTCACGCGCTGGGAGACGACGGCGCGGGCGACGAGCGCGCCGTTGGCGTTGTAGGCCTCGATCCAGTCGTTGTCGACGATGCCGGCACGGTGAGCGTCCGTCTCGCTGATCCACACGATGGGGCCGCCGCGCGAGAGCGTCAGCATCAGCAGGTTGTCGGTGTAGGTGGAGTGGATGCCCCACTTCTGGTGCGGTGTGATGAAGTTGAGAACGATCTGGCGCTCGCCGTTGGGCTTGGCGTCGATCACCGGCTTCACCGAGCGGGTATCGATGGGCGGCCGGTAAACGGCAAGCGCCTCGCCGAAGGCGCGCATCCACAGGTGGTCCTGGTAGAGCTGCTGGCGGCCGGTGAGCGTGCGCCAGGGGATTAGCTCGTGCACGTTGGTGTAGCCGGCGTTGTAGCAGACCTTCTCGCTCTCCAGTCCCGACCAGATCGGCGAAGAGATGATCTTGCGCGGCTGCGCCACCACATCGCGGAAGCGGATCTTCTCGTCCTCCTTGTGTGTGGCGAGATGGGCGTGCTCGCGCCCCGTGGTCTTGCCCAGGGCTTCCCACGCCTTCACGGCGACCTCGCCGTTGGTCTCCGGCGCCAGCGTCAGGATCACCTCGGCGGCGTCGATGTCGCTGTCGATCTTCGGCAGGCCCTTGGTCGGGCCTTCCTCGGTGACGATGCCGTTGAGGCGCTTCAGGAAGTCCACCTCGGCTTCAGTGTTCCACGCCATGCCCTTGCCGCCGTTGCCGAGTTTCGACATCAGGGGGCCCAGCGAGGTGAAGCGCTTGTAGAGGTTGGGATAGTCGCGCTCGACCACGGTGACGGCCGGCATGGTCCTGCCGGGAATCGGCTCGCATTGCCCAAGCTTCCAGTCCTTCACGTCGAGGGCCTGGGCGGTCTCACCCGGGGTGTCATGCAGGATGGGCGTCAGCACCACATCCTGCTCGACTCCCAGCGCCTCGGGGGCGATCTCGGAGAACTTCCTGGCGATCGCCTTGTAGATCTCCCAGTCGCTCCTGGCCTCCCATACCGGGTCCACCGCACCGGTGAGCGGGTGGATGAAGGGGTGCATGTCGGAGGTGTTGAGGTCGTTCTTCTCGTACCAGGTGGCGGTGGGGAGCACGATGTCGGAGTAGACGGAGGTGGTAGACATGCGGAAGTCGAGCGTAACCAGCAGGTCGAGCTTGCCTTCCGGCGCCTCCTCGCCCCAAACGACTTCGCTGGGCTTGCGGGCGCCCATCGCGCCGAGGTCCTTGCCCATCACGCCATGCGCCGTGCCGAGCAGGTGCTTGAGGAAGTACTCGTGGCCCTTGCCGGATGAGCCGAGCAGGTTGGAGCGCCACACGAACAGGTTGCGCGGCCAGTTCTTGGGGTTGTCAGGGTCATGGCAGGAGAGCCTGAGCTCGCCCGACTTGAGCGCGGCAGCCACGTAGTCCTTGGCCTCCTTGCCGGAAGCGGCGGCCTGCCCGATCACCTGCAACGGATTGGTTTCGAGCTGCGGCGCCGAGGGCAGCCACCCCATGCGCTCGGCCCGCACGTTGTAGTCGATCAACGCGCCCTCCCACGGGCCATCCGGTGCGGTCGGCGAGAGGATGTCGGATACGTCCAGCGTCTCGTAGCGCCACTGGTCGGTATGGGCGTAGAAGGCGGAGGTGGAGTTCTGCTGGCGTGGCGGACGGCTCCAGTCGAGGGCGAAGGCGAGCGGCAGCCAGCCGGACTGCGGCCGCAGCTTCTCCTGGCCAACGTAATGCGACCAGCCGCCGCCCGACTGGCCGATGCACCCGCACATCGCCAGCATGTTGATGACGCCGCGGTAGTTCATGTCGCAGTTGAACCAGTGGTTCATCCCCGCGCCGATGATCACCATGGAGCGGCCGTTGGTCTTCTCCGCATTGCGGGCGAACTCCCGCGCCACCTGCACGATCCGGTCGCGACTGACGCCGGTGATGCGCTCGGCCCAGGCCGGCGTGTAGGGCTCGTTGTCGTCGTAGGAGTGCGCCACGTGCGCGCCGCCCAAGCCGCGGTCGATGCCGTAGTTGGCGAGGAACAAGTCGTAGACCGAGGCCGCCACCGCCTCGCCGTCCATGAGCTGCACCCTCTTCACCGGAACGTTGCGCGCCAGCACGCTCGGATGCTCGGTGCCGGCGAAGTGGTCGTGCTCGCGGTTGCCGAAGTAGGGGAAGGCGACGGCGGCAAGTTCGTCCTTGATCGGCGCCAGCGAGAGCCTGAGCCTGGTGGGCTGGCCCGAGCTCTCCTTCTCCTCCAGGTTCCACTTGCCCTTCTCGCCCCAGCGGAAGCCGACCGATCCGTTGGGGACGACGGGCTTGCCGGAGCTCTCGTCGAACGCGACCGTCTTCCAGTCGGGATTGTTGGCCTCGCCGAGGGCGCCCTCGAAGTCTGACGCGCGGACCAGCCGCTCGGGTACGAGATGCTCGCCCTGCTTCGCGAGGCGCACCAGCATGGGCATGTCTGTGTAGCGCCGCGCATAGTCCTCGAAGTAGGGCACCTGCCGTTCGACGTGGAACTCCTTGAGGATCACGTGTCCCATGGCCATGGCGAGGGCCGCATCGGTACCCTGCTTCGGGCTGAGCCACAGGTCGGCGAACTTGGAGGCTTCGGAATAATCGGGGCAGATGACGACGCTCTTGGTGCCCTTGTAGCGGACCTCGGTGTAGAAATGGGCGTCGGGCGTGCGCGTCTGCGGCACATTGGAGCCCCACAGGATCAGGAAGCCGGCGTTGTACCAGTCGGCCGACTCCGGCACGTCTGTCTGCTCCCCCCAGGTCTGGGGCGAGGACGGCGGCAGGTCGCAGTACCAGTCGTAGAACGACATGCTGACGCCGCCGAGCAGCGAGAGATAGCGCGAGCCCGCGGCGTAGGAGACCATCGACATGGCCGGGATCGGCGAGAAGCCGAACACGCGGTCCGGGCCGTAGGTCTTCACCGTGTAGGCATTGGCCGCGGCGACGATCTCGGTCACCTCGTCCCAGCTCGCGCGCACGAAGCCGCCGAGGCCGCGCTTCCTGGTGTAGGCGGCGCGCTTGGCGGGGTCCTCCACGATCGAAGCCCACGCGGCCACCGGCTTCCTGGTCGCGCGCGCCTCCCGCCACAACCTGATGAGGCGCGAGCGCACCAGCGGATACTTCACGCGGTTGCCGGAGTACAGGTACCAGGAGTAGCTGGCGCCGCGCGAGCAGCCCCTCGGCTCGTGGTTCGGCAAGTCTGGCCTGGTGCGAGGGTAGTCGGTCTGCTGCGTCTCCCAGGTGACGATGCCGCCCTTGACGTAGATCTTCCACGAGCACGAGCCCGTGCAGTTGGCGCCGTGCGTGGAGCGCACGATCTTGTCGTGCTGCCAGCGCTTGCGGTAGCCGTCCTCCCAGCGCCGGTCCTCGCGCGTGACGATGCCATACCCGTCGGCGAAGGTGCCGTCGATTCGGTTGAAGAAGGTGAGACGGTCGAGAAAGTGGCTCACTTTTGTTCCCTCCTTGCATTCATCTCGACGGGTAGCGCGAACCGAAGCGAGGATAGAAGGCTGTCGATAAGCCCAAGGAACGTCGCAGTCCAGGCAATCGCCGCAATGCCGAGAAACAGCGTCGAAAGGGGCACCAGGAAACGCGCGTCCAGCGCCGATCCGAGATGATCGGTGGAAACAGAATACATCCCGAGCGGGAATACCGCTGCCCAGCACAGAGGATCGTATCTGAGCGGCACGCCGCACAGGACATGGCGCCAAAAGCCCAGGGACAGCAGCATTGGAATCCACCAGCTGCCGATCGACCAGAAGAACAGCGTGAATCCCTGGATGAAGGGCAGCATGCCGGAAGCGACCGGCGACAGTTCAGCATGCTCGATCAGCCTCGTGCCCGCGAGCGCAGAGATGGCGACGGCGCCCATATTGATCCAGTAGGACGGCGTCAGATCGGTCGGCTGCATGGGAAGGAAGGTGTAGCGAAAGAAGATCAGCGTCATGATCCAGAGATAGAGGGCGCCGCCGGCCAGCCAGAGGACCAGGGCGACGAACACGAGCGGCTGAGCGCTCCCATCGGATGCGGTGGAAGCGACCATCACGATCAGTTCCGAGACCGCCTGAGTGGCGACGATGCAGACCAGCCAGCCGCCATTCAGGCCGTCGACAATCGTCGGCTTCCTCGGTTTGACCGTGAGCACGGTCAGGATGCCGTAGGTGCACGTGACGAGAAGCAAGCCGGCGGCGACCAGGAAGGCCGTTGCCAGGCCGACCGCCTCCATCTGCACGAAGAGCTGAGTCCCCAGTACGGCGGTGGCAGCGACAACCGTGAAGAAGCCGACACCACGGCTGTGGCTCAGAATATCGGCTGCGAGCTCGCTCCGGTAGACGATCGATCGCGCGATGAGCGCTCCCGAAAGCGCGGCAAAGAACAGCGCGTTGAGCCAGAACAATACCCCTGGAAGCACCGGCACGGAATGCTCGTGCATCCCCAAGGACAGGATCCCCGTGGCCATGACGATCGCGAAGTAGGCGGGGTGCAGCCGCTTCAGATCGTCGTGCCGTG
>DATBKR010000179.1:0-4822 GCA_036555805.1 Hyphomicrobiaceae bacterium
GCGCTTCTCGAAGTTCTCGTGCATGTGGCCGCCGTCGGTGATGTCGAGCACCAGCTGTCCGCTGATACGAAGGATCTTGCCGACCGCGGTCAGGACCTTCTCGTCGTCCTGTTTGTTGGAGAAATAGCCGAACGAGTTGCCCATGATGGCGACGCAATCGACGCTGCTCTCGGGCAGGCGTGGGTTGCGCGCGTCGCCCTCCTTGAACAGCACCGGCAGCCCCTCGCTCTGGGCGCGCTTCTTGGCCAGCCGCACCAGATAGCGGGAGCGGTCGAGACCCATCACGTGCTTGAAGCCGCGCCGGGCCAGCTCCAGGCAGTGCCGGCCCTGGCCGCAACACAGGTCGAGGATGTGGCTGTGCGGCTGGACCGCCGCCGCCGAAACGATGAAATCGACCTCGCGGCGCGTGTTCTCCAGGTTCTCCACCACATCGCCGTCGGTCTTGACGTAGAGCGCGTTGAACAGCTTGCGCCACCACTCCTCGGGAAGGTGCGCCTCCAGGTCGGCAACCGGACCGAGGCAGGAACGCGTGGCCAGGCGCCGGGGACGCTTCGGCTTAGTGGGAGCAATTACCATGGGGGACGGTCGTCCTCTCGTTGCCGGCCGCAGCGGCCGCTGGCTCGGCCGGCTCTCTCGCGCTCGATGGCGCACCCTCGGGACTCGCGGCGAAACCTCTTGAGGCCAATAGCGGCGATCCTTAGTCCGGCGCTTTCCGCTGTCAAACACTTATCTGTGGACGGTGACTCTTGTGGACGGTGACTTTTCGCTGCACGCGGGCCGAGGCTGTAGCTGTAGGGCGGATTGGGGCGAAGCCCGTCATCCGCCGCTCCGCGCTCGATCCCGAATCCGAAACGGCGGATTGCGCTCCGCTTCGCTGCGCTGATCCGCCCTACGCCGCTCGGTCCTACGCGCGCCGCGTCAGCACGGCGATGAAGAAGCCATCCGTGCCATGGCGCGCCGGCGTCAGCAGGAGCGCCGCGCCGCTGCCGGCGGAGCGCGGCGGTTCGCCGCCGACCTCCGCCCACGCGTCGTGCCAGGGCAGCGCGGCGAACTCCGGATGGCTTGCGGCGAACCAGGCGAGCTGATCGGCGTTCTCCTCGGGCAGCACCGAGCACGTCACGTAGACGAGGCGCCCGCCGGGCTTCGCGAGAGGCGCGGCGAGAGCGAGAAGCGCGCGCTGTTCTTCCACGCGCTGGGCGAGGCTTGCGGGCCTGAGGCGCCATTTGGCGTCGGCGCGGCGGCGCCAGGCGCCCGTGCCGGTGCAGGGCGCGTCGATGAAGACCACATCGAAGCGGGGGCCGAGGGCGTTGAGAGCGGATGTGTCGCCCGCCGCCAGCACCTGCACATTGCGCGGGCCGGCCCGCTTCAGCCGCTCGAAGATCGGCCGCAGGCGCTGGGAAGCGTCGTCGTAGGCGTAGACCTGGCCGGTGTTGCGCATGAGCGCGGCGAAAGCCAGCGTCTTGCCGCCCGCCCCGGCGCAGAGATCGAGCACCTGCTTGCGCGGGCCGGCGCCGGCCATCAGGGCGGCGATCTGCGAGCCCTCGTCCTGCACCTCGTACCAACCCTTGCCGTGACCCGGCTCGGCCTCGACTTTGGGCTGGCGTCCCGGGCCTTCCGGGGCCGGCAGGCGGATGCCGACAGGCGAATAAGGGGTGGCCGCCGGCGAGAAGCGGGCGAGCGCCCGCATGACCTTGTCGCGGTCGGCCTTGAGGCCGTTGACGCGCAGGTCAACCGGCGCCCGCTGCGCCAGGGCGGCGCCCTCGTCGGCCGCCGCCGCCCCGAACGCGCGCTGGAAGGAAGCCTCCAGCCAGTCGGGGAAATCGCCGCGCACCGAGGCCGGCGCGTCTGCCGGCAGAGGCCGCGACAGCCCCTCCTGCTCTTGCTGGCTCAGCGGTTCGACCGCATGCGGGGAGCCGTCGGCGCTGGCCGCGACGGCGGCGAGCGCAAGCCCCAGGGCGCGCGGCGCGGCGGCCAGCACGACGCCGCGAGGCGTGTCGCTGCCCATCTGCGCCGCCAGGGACCGCTTCCGGCGCAGGGCGTCGTAGAGGAGGTTGCCGATGGCGGCGCGGTCGCCGGAGCCGGCGAAGCGGTGGCTCTTGCCCCAGTCGGCGAGGGCGCCGGCGGCGGGCCGGTGCCGGTTGAGGACTTCGTCCAGCACCTCGATGGCCGCCTTGATCCGGGCTCCGGTCCGCATGGGGACTCAGGTAGCGCGCATGGCCGCGTGCAGGAAGAGCTTCGTCCACATCGCCGTTACGATCAGGAAGCCCAGGATGAACGCCGGCCCCCGCCAGCGCACCTTATTGGGTCCGATGTGGATGCTGGCATGGACGACGCGGCTCGCCACGAACGCCCAGGCCAGCGCCACCAGCGTGGCGTCCGCCGCGCCGAGGATCAGGGCGAAGGCCGTCACCGCGTAGAACAAAACCGGGAGCTCGAACTGGTTGCGCTGGTTGTGGGCGCGCTTCTCGGCATCCTCGGGCCAGGGATAGCGCCCCATGGCGATATCGCCGATGCCGCGCTCCCGGCCGGCGACCTTGATGGCCCGGGCGCGGGCCGTGAGCAGCAGGCCGTAGACGACGACCGTCAGCAGCACCTGCGCGAATACCGGATAAAGAATGGCGACCTGGCTCACCTGATGCTTCCGGCCCTGTCCAAGCCGGCCCCCTTGGAAATTCGTAGGTTGGATTAGGTTGGATCAGGCGAAGCGCAGACCCAACACCTGGTGAGGCTCTATACGTGCTGGGCCTTCCCTCGGTTTTCGTCGGCGTCGATCCAAACAACAAATCTACCCGTTGCGCTGATAGTTGGGCGCCTCGCGCGTGATGCCGACGCTGTGCGGATGGCCCTCTGTCACACCCGCGGGCGAGACCCGCACGAAGCGGGCGCGCTCGCGCAAATCCCTGAGCGTGGCGGCGCCGACGTAGCCCATGCCGGCCCGCAGGCCGCCTACCAGCTGGTGCAGCACGCCGTCCACCGGGCCCTTGTAGGGCACCTGGCCCTCGATGCCCTCGGGCACCAGCTTCAGCGTGTCCTTCACCTCCTGCTGGAAGTAGCGGTCGGCGCTGCCGCGGGCCATGGCGCCGACCGAGCCCATGCCGCGGTAGGCCTTGTAGGTGCGGCCCTGGTAGAGATAGGTCTCGCCCGGCGCCTCTTCGGTGCCGGCCAGCAGCGAGCCGATCATGGCGCACTCGGCGCCGGCGGCGAGCGCCTTCACCAGGTCGCCGGAAAACTTGATGCCGCCGTCGGCAATCACCGGCACGTCCTGCCTGGCGGCCACCTCCACCGCATCCATGATCGCGGTCAGCTGCGGCACACCCACGCCCGCCACCACCCGCGTGGTGCAGATGGAGCCGGGGCCGATCCCCACCTTCACCGCATCGGCGCCGGCCTCGATCAGCGCCCGGGTGCCGTCGCCGGTGGCCACGTTGCCGGCGATCACCTGCACGCGGTTCGACTGCTTCTTGATGCGCTTGACCATGTCGAGCACGCGGCTCGAATGCCCATGCGCGGTGTCCACCACGACCAGGTCGACGCCGGCATCCATCAGGCGCTCGGCGCGGTGGAAGCCATCGTCGCCCACGCTGGTGGCGGCGGCCACGCGCAGGCGGCCCTGCTCGTCGGTGCAGGCGTTGGGATACTTCTGCGCCTTCTCGATGTCCTTGACGGTGATCAGGCCGACGCAGCGGAAGTCGTCGTCCACCACCAGCAGCTTCTCGATGCGGTGCTGGTGCAGCAGGCGCTGGGCGTCCTCGCGGCTCACGCCGTCCTTCACGGTGACGAGCTTGCGCGTCATCAGCTCCGACACCGGCGTCTTGGGGTTGGTGGCGAAGCGCACGTCGCGGTTGGTGAGGATGCCCACCAGCCTGCCTTGCGCACCGCCCTCGACCACCGGCACGCCGGAGATCTTGTGCGCCTCCATCAGGCGCCAGGCGTCGCGCAGGGTGGCATTGGGCTGGATGGCGACCGGGTTGACCACCATGCCCGCCACGTAGCGCTTGACCATGGCCACCTGTTCGGCCTGCACGTCGGGCGCCAGGTTGCGATGGATCACGCCGATGCCGCCCGCCTGGGCCATGGCGATGGCCAGAGGCCCTTCCGTCACGGTGTCCATGGCCGAGGACAGCACGGGGATCCTGAGGGCGATCTCGCGCGTGACCCGCGACGATACGTCCGCCTCGGAAGGGAGCACGTCGGAGGCGCGGGGCTGGAGCAGGACATCATCGAAGGTCAGCGCCACGCTCGCTTCGTTGAGGACCGGCCGTTGCGCCATGTTCGCTCTCCTCGCTCCTCAGGTTGACCGAATGCGGGCGCGCCGGGGCTTTGCCCCCGGCACGCGGCCCGTTCAGCCGCCCTTTGTGGAATCGCTGGGCCCTCATAGCACCAGGGCAGACCCAGGGTAAAGGGCGCCCAGGCGGCAGCGTGCGCGCGCACCGGGATACCAGGGCGGCGGGCACGTTGAGGTGGAGGGCCCTGCGCGTGACGATGAGGCCCCGGCGCGGCGTCTGCCCGCGGTGCCCTCTCCCTTGACACCGTCCGCGGCTCTCTTACAAAACGCCGGCCAAGCGGTCGGCCGCCGGCGTGTCGCGGCGCGGCCACGGGCGCCCGCCGCCCTTTTTTGGCGCGCAGTGACGCGAGGCCTGCCAGCAGGCACCTCGTTACCGCCCTTTCATGAAGGCATGTTCATTTGACTTGGCGAGACCTTTTGGCGAGCAGATCGCTAAAAGAAGGTCGGAGGGGAAACGATGACAGCCCTGATCGAGGCGGACGGGCTCACCAAGAGCTTCGGCGCACTCAAGGCCGTTGACGGCATCAGCCTCACGGT
>DATBKR010000180.1:0-5477 GCA_036555805.1 Hyphomicrobiaceae bacterium
TCGACCTGTGCCAGGCGCTGGGCTCGCTGGGGGTTTGGGTGCGCCTGCACTACGTCTATCCCTATCCGCACGTGGACGCCGTGCTGCCGCTGATGGCGGAGGGGAAAATCCTCCCCTATCTCGACATCCCCTTCCAGCACGCCTCGCCCGGCGTGCTCAAGGCCATGCGCCGGCCGGCCCACCAGGAGAAGACGCTTGAGCGGCTGCGTCGATGGCGCGAGACCTGCCCTGACCTCGCCGTGCGCTCCACCTTCATTGTCGGCTTCCCCGGCGAGACCGAGGAGGATTTTGCGCTCCTGCTGGACTGGCTGAAGGAGGCGAAGCTCGCCCGCGCCGGCTGCTTCAAGTACGAGGCGGTGGAGGGCGCCGCCGCCAATGCGCTTGCCGGCGCCGTGCCGGCGGAGGTGAAGGAGGAGCGCTGGCACCGCTTCATGGCCGCCCAGCGCGAGGTGAGCCGCGAGCTGATGGCCGCCCGCGTCGGCCGCACCATCGATGTCATCGTGGACGAGGTGGACGCAGAGGGCGCCATCGGCCGGTCACAATGGGACGCGCCGGAGATCGACGGCTCCGTGTTCCTCAGCCGCTCGGTCGGGCTCACGCCCGGCAACATCGTGAAAGCGCACGTAACCCACGCGGATGAGTATGATTTGTGGGCGACTTGAGGGCGAAACTAAGCCCGGTCTGCAGATTTGACCAAGCCCGGCACCGGCCGCGCCGTCTCCCTGTCGGCCGCCAGCACCTGCTCCAGCGCGTGCGCCACCTCCAGCACGCGGGCATCGGCGCCATTGGGGCCGATCACCTGGATACCGAACGGCATGCCGGCGTGGTCGAGCCCGCACGGGATGGCGGCGGCGCAGCACAGGGCGGTGGTGGGAGCGTAAGTGATGGCGAGCCAGCGCATGTAGGTGGGCATGCGCTCGCCGTCGATCTCCTCGACGAACAGCTGCGCGTGCGGGAAGGGCGAGACGGAGGCGGCCGGGCAGATCAGCACATCCACCTCCTGGAAGAACGCGAGCACGCGCTGGTAGAGCCTCGTCTGCTCCGCGTGTGCACGCGCCACGTCGGCGAGCGTGTACTGCAGGCCGCGCTCGGTGTTGTCTGTGACGTTTCGGTCGAGCAGGTGGCGCGCCTTCTCCAGCCGCTCGCGGTGCGCTGCCACGAAGTTCACCGCCCGCAACACCTCGAAGGTCTCGTGCACGCCGCTGAAATCCGGCGCCCGCTCCTCCACCTCGCGGAACGCGCGGCGGAATTTACCCACGCGCTCCTTGAACAGCGCGGCGATGCGGCGGTCGACCGGCGCGCAGCCGAGGTCGGGCGAGACGGCCGCGCGCAGCCGGCCGAGATCGGCACCGCCGAGCGAGGCGGGCATCCACCGCTCGCGATCGGACGAGAACGGATCGCGCCTGTCGGCGCACATCTGCGCGAGCAGGAGCAGATGCGCGTCGGCGATGGTGCGCCCCATGGGCCCTGTGACACCGAACGGGCTGAGGCCGGCGATCCGGTCGATGGACGGCACCACGCCGGGAGAGGGCCGGAAGCCGGCAACGCCGCAGAAGGCCGCGGGCGTGCGCAGGCTGCCGCCGTAGTCCGAGCCGGTGGCGAGCGGCGCCTGACCCAGCGCCAGCGCCACGGCCGAGCCGCCGGAGGAGCCACCGCAGGTCCTGGCGGGGTCGAACGGGTTGCCGGTGGCGCCGTACACCCGGTTGGTGGTGTTGGCGCCGGCGCCGAACTCTGGCGTGTTGGTCTTGCCCACGATGACGCCGCCGGCCTTGCGCACCTGCCCCACGCTCAGCTCGTCCTCGGTCGGCACGTTGTCCTTGAACAGGAGCGAGCCGAAGGTGGTCCTGAGCCCCTTTGTCGCCTGCAGGTCCTTGACCCCGACGGGCAGCCCGGCCAGCGGGCCCGAGTCCTCGCCGCGGCCGATCGCCTGCTCGATCTCCCGCGCGCGGTCGCGCGCGCCCTCTGCGTCCACGGCGACCATGGCGTTGACGGCACTGTTGGTCGCCGCGATGCGGGCGAGACAGCTGTCCAACAGTTCCACCGGTGAGAGCCGGCGCGCGCCGATGGCGCGGCGCGCTTCGAGGGCGGAAAGATCGCAAGGCTCGGTCATGTCAGGGGCCTGGTCTCAGGGATCGGCGATCGGTCATCAGCGATCAGGGCAGCGTAGCCCTGACTTCTGATCGCTGAAACCTGAAACCTGTCACGCGCATGCCCGTCATGCATCGCGGGCGGCGGGCTTGCCATGCTCGCGGCGCAACGCCGCGCCCGCACTGGCGCACCCGATCATCGAGCCTGAGTTGCTGCGGCGCACGAGCGGGCGCCGCGCCCGGCGCCGGTCCGGAACCCATACAGCGCGACGACGTTAACCATGCCCTGCGTGGCGACCGGCTTCGGTCCTGCGCGCAACGGGCACAGGGCACGCCGGCTGCGCCCCAGAAGAAAAAGGAGCAACGGCAATGAAACTCAGGACTTGGCTCGCCACGCTGGCGGGCGCGGTAACATTGGGCTTCGTCGCTGTGCCGGCGCAGGCCGCCCCCGCCGAGGGGCTGCACGCCTTCAAACCCGCAGCGCAGAGCACGGACGTGCAGAAGGTAAACTGGTACCGCCGGCACCACTACGGGTACTACTACTACCCGCGCCATCGCTATTGGCGCCACCGCTACTACTGGCCTCGCTACTACCGGCATCATCGGCATTGGCGTCACCGGCATTGGTGAGCCGCACCGATGAGCGCGCCGCTGGCACCCAGCCGGCGCGCGCGGGCGGCCTCTCCGCCAACGGCGGGGGGCCGCTCCGGCTTGTCCGATGCGATCATCCATGACCGCCATTGGCGCCGGTGAGCCACACCTCCACGCGGCGATTCTTGCCGCGGCCGGGCTCGTCGGCGTGTAGGCGGCGGGCATGGGCTCGCTGTGGCCGGCGGGCCGTGATCAGGTCGGATGCGAGGCCGGCTCCGAAGCGTCCTGAGGTATCGCGGCTGCGGCGCGGCTCACTTGTGCATCAGGACAGCGCCGCACCCCTGCGCACCGGCTGCCGGCGCCAGGGCCCTGACGGCGCTGTAGCGCGGCGCCTCGAGGCCCCGGTTGCGGTGGTCGCGCTCGGCTTCGGCCTGGTACTGGGTGGCGTGGGTCGACAGCAGATTGACTTCGCCGTCGGCCAATGGCTCGATCACGACCCAGGTATCGAGCGGTAGATCACCAACCCTCATTTCCGCATCTCCTCTTGCTTTTCGCTGCTTTGAATTTACGTTGCCCGTTTCCGGCGCGGTGATAGACGTCCTCTCGCTGTCCTTTTCTGTGCCTGCCGGTATCGGAACCGGGCAGAAGCGTGCTCAGAACCGGCAATTGAGCGGCGCGGCACATAAGCCCCGCAATCGCTCAATGCCGTTTGTGCACAACAATCCGATGACGCGGCGCAATATGCCCGTGCACCGCATGATCCGGTGTCTACCTTGCGAAATCTCATCTACCGCAGCCCGTTCCGGCGCCGGCGCAAATTCCCCGCCAATGGTCAATTTCCCGCTCACGCTGCGCGGCCAAGCTCCGAGTTCCGCGATTCCCGTGTGCAAGCGGCACCTTCGTGGCTCCGTCCCCAGGCGTTGCGCAGCCCGGCGCGGCACCCGGCGCCGATGCGGCGTGCCATGAGAATAGTGCAAATTGAACGCACGCATGGCACACGCCGCCATTCCTTGGCGCGTCTCTTTTGTGAGCGCGCCCGCCTGCGATTTCAGTGAAGGGACGAGGCTAACAAGGCAGCCCGGCGAGCGCCATAGGAAATATTCCCCATTGCCGCCCTTTCCGTTCGGCCGTGGCGTCGATGCAAACCATCCGCCGACGTCGTTTGCGTCGCAATAGGATTTATCGGGCGTTTTCGCTTTTGAGGAGGTCGCGCAACGCCGTTTTCAGGATCTTGCCGTAGTTGTTCTTTGGCAGTGCAGCGACGAACCGGTAGTGCTTGGGCCGCTTGAAGCGCGCGATATTGTCGAGGCACAGCCGGTCGAGCTCCGCGGCGGCCACGTGGACCCCGCTGCGCCGCACGATGAAGGCGACGGCTTCCTCGCCCCAGTCGGGATGCGCTCGGCCCACCACCGCAGCCTCCGCCACGCCCGCGTGCGTCAGCAGCACCTCCTCGATCTCGCGCGGATAGATGTTGGCACCTCCGGAGATGATCATGTCCTTGGAGCGGTCCTTGATGGTGAGGAAGCCCTCGGCGTCGACGGCGCCGAGGTCGCCGGTCCACAGCCAGCCGTCGCGCAGCGCCCGCGCTGTGGCCTCCGGGTTGTTCCAGTAGCCCTGCATCACGCAGTCGCTCCTGGTGACGATCTCGCCCACCTCGCCACAGGGCAGTTCCGCGCCGTCCTCGCCCACGACCTTCACGGCCACGCCGGTGCGGGCGATGCCGGCGCTGGCGAGTCGCTCCTCCCAGCGCGGATGGTTGCGGTCGGCGTGCATCGTCTGGTCGAGGCCGGTGATGGTCATGGGGCTCTCGCCCTGGCCGTAGAGCTGGTAGAGCTTGGGGCCGAACAGATCGAGCGCGCGCTTCAGGTCGGCCACGTACATGGGTGCGCCGCCGTAGACGATGGTCTTGAGGCCGCGCGTATCGGCGGCGCCGGCCTTGGGGTGGTTGACGAGACGCGCGACCATCGTCGGCGCCGCGAACATGCTGACGTTGCGCTGCCGCGCCAGCACGGCGAGCACGCCCTCGGGATCGAACGAGCCGGGCAGGATGACGTTGTGCGAGCCGCGCGCGATGTGAGCGAGGCCGTAGAGACCCGAGCCGTGCGTCAGCGGCGCGGCGTGCAGGATGGTGTCCTCCACGCCGATGGCGTCGATGTCGGCATAGTAGCAATGACAGGCGAACAGCAGGTTGCGGTGCGTGAGCAGGGCGCCTTTGGGGCGGCCCGTGGTGCCGCTGGTGTAGAACACCCACGCTTCCGCGTCCGGCGCGCCGGGTTCGCCCGGGACGGCCTCGCCCTGCAGCAGAGCCAGATAGTCGGCCGTGCCGGTGACGACGATCGGCGGCAGGCCGCCAAGATCGGGCGCCGACAGGGCCTCGCCGAGCTTCGGGCTGGCAATGCATAGCCTGGCCTGGCTGTCGGCCAGGATCCACGCCATCTCGCGCGCGTGCAGCTTGCTGTTCATCGGCACCGCCGAGAGCCCCGCGCGCCAGATGCCGTAGAGCGCCGGCAGCAGCTCCGGCGCATTCTCCATGGCCAGCGCCACCCGATCGCCCGGCATGAGACCATGACGCTGGCGCAGCGCCCCGGCAATGCGCTGAACCTCGGCCTCGAACGCACCGTAGCTGAGCCCGCCCCCCTCCCACGAGATCGCCGGCCCCGCCGGGTGGACCTTCGCAACGGTCTGCAGCGTGAGGGAGAGGTTCATCGGCGCTCGCGGCCTCGGGCAACGGGTGGCCCCGACTATACGAGCCATTCCGGCGCTTTCCATCTGGATGCGTGGCGGCGATATCGGTGGGGC
>DATBKR010000181.1:0-1921 GCA_036555805.1 Hyphomicrobiaceae bacterium
GGCTTCGAACAGGGCCTTCATCTCCACGCGCAACGGGTCGTCCATATAGACGATGGGTGACACCAGCCACTCGTAGAGCGCGGGGTTCGACCTGAGCAGCAGCCGCAGGGCCTTGCGGATGTCCCAGCCGGCGAGATCGACGCGCTGCTCGTCCAGCGGGCGCTCGATAACGTCGCGCGCCTCGGCGAGGCCCACATACCAGTCGCGTGCATGCGCATAGAGGAAGCGCACGTCGTAGTCGCTGTCCGGGGACGGGAAGCCCCAGGCGCGGCTACCGGACTCGGCGGCGTAGAGGATGCGCACGCCCTCCTCGGACGCCGCCGCGGCCAGTCTCGCCGCGATGTGCGCGCGTATCTCGTCCGGGATGGCATCCGGCGTCATGCGCTCTCGGCCCGTGCCTTGAGCGCCAGGTTCATGGCCTCGAAGCCGCGCCGCGAGGCATCGCCGACGAGCCATAGCAGCGGCACAGCCAGCACGCCCGTGAACGTCTCGAAGTGCGCAAAGCGGCAGCGCCGGTCGCCCTCCGGCTCGACGCGGAGGCCGTGCTCGCCGTCGAAAATCCCTGCAACGCCCAGGTGCCCGAGCCACCTCAGTTCCACGCCGGGATCGAGCCTGACGACGGTGGGGCGGAACGTCATCGGCTTCCGGCCCGGCGGCCGGATCTCCACCTTGAGCCGCTCGCCCACGGCGAGGCGCCCGCCGGCCTTGGCGAACGGGTTCCACTCCGGCCACCGGTCGATGTCCACGAGGATGGCCCACACGGCCGCGGCCGGCCGGTCGATGCCGACCTCCGTGCGGATGGACCTCACGCGGCGCGCTCGACCGCCACCGCCGTCGCCTCGCCGCCGCCGATGCACAGCGACGCCACGCCCTTCGTCTGGCCGTACTTCTCCATGGCCGCCAGCAGGGTGACGATGATTCGTGCGCCGGAGGCGCCGATGGGGTGGCCGAGCGCGCAGGCGCCGCCGTGCACGTTGACCTTTTCGTGCGGCAGGGCGAGGTCGCGCATGGCCGCCATGCTGACCACGGCGAACGCCTCGTTGATCTCGTACAACCCGACCTCGCCGGCGCTCCAACCCACCTGCTCCCGCAGCTTGCGGATGGCGAACGCCGGCGCGGTGGTGAACCACGCCGGCTCCTGCGCCACGCCGGCCGTGCCGACGATCCTCGCCAGTGGCTGCAGCTTCCGCCGCCCGGCCTCGCCCTCGCGCATCAGCACGACCGCGGCGGCGCCGTCGGAGATGGAGCTGGAGTTGGCCGCCGTCACCGTGCCGCCGTCGCGGAAGGCCGGCTTGAGCCTGGGGATCCTGGCCGCGTCGGCGGTGAACGGCTGCTCGTCGCGCCCCACCTCGGCGGTGCCGGAGCGGCCCTTGACGGCCACGGCCACGATCTCCTTGGCGAAGGAGCCGTCCTCGCTGGCCTGCCTGGCGCGCTTCAGGCTCTCGACGGCGAAGGCGTCCTGGGCCTCGCGCGTGAACTGGTAGGCTTGCGCGGTGTCCTCGGCGAAGGTGCCCATCAGGCGGCCCCTGTCGTAGGCGTCCTCCAGGCCGTCCAGGAACATATGGTCTTTCACCTCGGCGTGCCCTAGCCGCGCGCCAGCGCGCATTTTCGGCAGCAGATAGGGCGCGTTGGTCATGCTCTCCATGCCGCCGGCCACGATGACATCCGTGGGCCGCGCGTGCAGGGCGTCGTAGGCCATCATCACGGTCTTCATGCCCGACCCGCACATCTTGTTGACCGTGGTGCACGGCACGGAATAGGGCAGCCCGGCCGCCAGCGCCGCCTGGCGCGCCGGCGCCTGGCCCTGGCCGGCCGGCAGAACGCAGCCCATCTGCACCTCGCTCACGTCCTCTGGCGCCACGCCGGCGCGCTGCAGAGCCGCCTTGATCGCCGCGCTGCCGAGCTGCGCCGCCGTCAGCGT
>DATBKR010000182.1:0-8683 GCA_036555805.1 Hyphomicrobiaceae bacterium
GCTGATGGCACAGGTGCGCGCACACAGGGTGCTGCCCGGCTTCGGGCTGTCCATGGGCTACACCGTGGCCTACCTGTCGCTGATCGTGCTCATCCCGCTCTCGGCAGTCTTCATCAGGAGTGCATCGCTCTCCTTCGAGGCTTTTTGGGCGGCGGTCACCTCGCCGCGCGTGATGGCGTCCTACCGGCTGAGCTTCGGCGCGTCCCTGCTGGCGGCGGCCATCAACACCGCGTTCGGCTTCCTGCTGGCGTGGTCGCTGGTGCGCTATCGCTTTCCTGGCAAGCGCATCGTGGACGCGCTGGTCGATCTGCCCTTCGCCCTGCCGACCGCAGTGGCCGGCATCGCCCTCACCGCCCTTTACGCGCGGAACGGCTGGCTCGGGCAGTACCTGGAGCCGCTTGGGCTCAAGGTCGCCTTCACGCCTCTCGGTGTGCTGGTGGCCCTCGTCTTCATCGGCCTGCCGTTCGTGGTGCGCACGGTACAGCCGGTGCTGGAGGATCTCGATACCGACCTGGAAGAGGCGGCAGCGAGCCTCGGCGCCAGGCGCTGGCAGACCATGCGGCGGGTGGTGCTGCCGACGCTGATCCCCGCCCTTCTCACGGGCTTCGCGCTGGCGTTCGCACGCGCGGTCGGCGAGTACGGATCGGTGATCTTCATCGCCGGCAACCTGCCGATGGTGTCGGAGATCACGCCGCTCATCATCATCACCAAGCTCGAGCAGTACGACTACGTGGGAGCGACGTCCGTGGCAGCCGTCATGCTGGTGGTGTCGTTCGTGCTGCTGCTCGCCATCAACGGGCTCCAGGGCTGGACGGACCGGCGCGCGGAGAAGGTGGGCTGATGACGGTCCCGGCGACAGCAGCACCGGGCGTGGCGCGCAGCGGAGCCGGCCGCTTCGAGGCCAACGCGGCCACCCGCGATCCGCCCTGGATCAAAGTCGCAATCCTCTCCATCTCGCTCGGCTTCTTCGCCCTGTTCCTGCTGATGCCGCTGATTGCGGTGTTCGTGGAGGCCTTCCGCAGGGGATGGGCGACGTATCTCGCCGCGCTCACCGAGCCGGACGCCGTTTCCGCGATCCGGCTCACGCTGCTGATCGCCGCCATCGCGGTGCCGCTCAACCTGGTATTCGGCGTGGCCGCCGCCTGGGCCATCACCAAGTTCGACTTCCGCGGCAAGCAGTTCCTGATCACCCTGATCGACCTGCCGTTCTCGGTCTCGCCCGTCATCTCCGGCCTGATCTACGTGCTGGTGTTCGGCGCCCAGGGCTGGTTCGGCCCCTTCCTTGCCGAGCACGGCATCAGGATCATCTTTGCCGTGCCGGGCATCGTCCTCGCCACCATCTTCGTCACCTTCCCGTTCGTCGCCCGCGAGCTGATCCCCCTGATGCAGGCGCAGGGGCGGGACGAGGAGGAGGCGGCCCTGGTGCTGGGGGCCTCTGGCTGGCAGCTGTTCCGCAAGATCACGCTGCCCAACATCAAATGGGCGTTGCTCTACGGCGTCATCCTGTGCAACGCCCGCGCCATGGGCGAGTTCGGTGCCGTTTCGGTGGTTTCCGGCCATATCCGGGGGCAGACCAACACCATGCCCTTGCACGTGGAAATCCTCTACAACGAGTACCAGTTCGCCGCCGCGTTCGCAGTCGCCTCGCTGCTGGCCGTGCTGGCCCTGGTAACTCTGATCGTGAAGACCTACGTGGAATGGAGGTCGGCAGAGGCCCTGGGCGCCGAAGTCTCGGCAGCCGGGGACCCGCGAGACGGGGCTTCGGGAGCTGAACCCTCGAGACAGGGCGCAACGCCATGAGCATCGAGGTCCAGGGCATCCGCAAGACCTTCGGGCGTTTCGTCGCACTCGACGCCCTGTCGCTCGGGTTCCCCACGGGCGAGCTGATCGCGCTGCTCGGCCCCTCGGGCTGCGGCAAGACCACGCTCCTCAGGATCATCGCCGGGCTGGAGTTCGCCGACTCGGGCCGCGTGCTGTTCGACGGCCAGGATGCCGCGCAGAGGGACGTGCGCGACCGCCAGGTGGGCTTCGTATTCCAGCACTATGCCCTGTTCCGGCACATGTCGGTGTTCGAGAACGTGGCCTTCGGCCTGCGCGTGAAGCCCAGGAAGCAGCGCCCGCCGGAGAGCTTCATCAAGAAGCGGGTGCACGACCTGCTGCAGCTCGTGCAGCTCGGCTGGCTGGCGCATCGCTTTCCTGCGCAGCTGTCGGGCGGGCAGCGCCAGCGCATCGCGCTTGCGCGCGCGCTCGCGGTGGAGCCGCGCGTGCTGCTGCTGGACGAGCCGTTCGGTTCGCTCGATGCCAAGGTGCGCAAGGAGCTGCGCCAGTGGCTGCGCCGCCTTCACGACGAACTGCACATCACCTCGATCTTCGTCACCCACGACCAGGACGAGGCCATCGAGGTGGCCGACCGCATCGTGCTCATGAACAAGGGCAGGGTGGAGCAGACGGGGCCCACACAGGACGTCTACGAGCACCCGGCGACAGCGTTTGCCTTCAGCTTCCTGGGCGCGGTCAACCGGCTCCCCGGTCGCATCGACGGCGGCAGCCTGCGCGTGGGCGACGCCACTGTGCCGCTCGCCGAATGCAGCGGCGTGTGCGGCGGCGAGGAGGTCATCGCCTTCGCGCGACCGCACGAGCTTGACATCGTGGTGGACGGCGACGGTGGCCAGGGCGTCCGTGCCTCGGTGCGGCGCGTGCTCGTGAGCGGGGCCGTCGCGCGCGTGGAGTTGACGGGCGATGCCGCGGGCGGCGAGACCGTCGAGCCGCCGCGCTTCGAGGTGGAGATCACGCGCGAGCGGCTGGGCCAGCTCAATCTGCAGCCCGGTCAGGCGGTGCGCTTGACCTCGTCGCGGCTGAGGGTGTTCCCGGTGGACCGCCAGAGCTGAGCCGCCGCGGCGGAACGGCGCTGCATGCTCCGGGCCTTGGCTTCGGTCTTGCTGTCGTCGGCCATTACCGCGGCCCTCACCACCTTCTCCGGCAGCGCCGGCGAGCATAGCTCGATGAACCGGTAGGCGTAGGTGCGCAGGTAGCTGCCGCGGCGCACGGCTATCATGGTGGTCCTGGGCTCGAACAGGTGGCCGCTGTCGATGAGCCTGAGCCCGGTATCGCGCTTGGAGCTGAACGCCATCGCCGCGATGATGCCGACGCCCAGGCCGAGCTCCACGTAGGCCTTGAGCACGTCGGCGTCCATGGCGGACATGACGATGTCCGGTGCCAGGCCGGCCTGCGAGAACGCGCGGTCGATGGTGCCCCGCCCGGTGAAGCCCTCGTGATAGGTGATGATGGGCCACTCGGCGAGCGCCTCCAGCGTCAGGGTCCCGGCCCTGTCAAGAGGATGGCCCCTGGGCACCACGACGGCATGGTGCCAGCTGTAGAAGGGGAACGCGATGAGCGAAGCCGTGCTGCGCAAGGTCTCGGTGCAGATGCCGATGTCGGCCGCGCCCGCGGACAGCATGGAATCGATCTCCGCCGGGCTTGCCTGGTGCAGTGTCAGATGTACCTTCGGGTAGGCGGTGCGGAAGGCCGCCACCACGTGTGGCAGCACGTAGCGCGCCTGCGTGTGGGTCGTGGCGATCACCAGCTTGCCCTGCTCGCGGTTGGAGAACTGCTCGCCGAGGCGCTTGATGCTGGCGGTGTCGGCGAGCACGCGCTCGACGATCTCCACCATCTCCTTGCCGGGGTCGGTGAGGCCGAGCAGCCGCTTGCCCCGGCGCACGAACAGCTCGATCCCCAGTTCGTCCTCAAGGTCCTTGATGTGCTTGCTCACACCCGATTGCGAGGTGAAGAGCGAGTTCGCCACCTCCGTCAGGTTGAAGTTGCGGCGCACGGTCTCTCGCACGATCCGGAGTTGCTGGAAGTTCATCGGCGTGATCCCTGTGTATGGGCGTCGAAGCGCCACATCGAGGCTAGCGCAATATTTTCTGTAATAAAACTAGCTATCGGAAAAGAAAATGCAATTTTAAGAACTTTAGCCGCCAGAGACGAAAAATCTTACCCGCTGCGATGGCGCAAGGCGCTGATACCCCGCCGGGGCGTGTCGCACAGGCTTTGCAGAGGTGAGACCAGGCTTCCGGCGGCGGACTCTGGCATTGCGGGACGCCGCGCATGCAGCCGCTCATCAGATCGAAGGGTGCGCGACCGGCAGCCGCGCCGCGGGCGCTGGCGGGCGTCGCGCCTATCCCTGGGCGCGGTCGCCGGACCGGCCATGGGCGGCGGTCCGCCCATCGGGCGGGAGCCTGCACGCAGCGGCATCATGATGCCGTCGGTTGCCCGCGCGGGAGCAGGACGCGGACGGTGCTGGGCCGCTCGGCCGTCCCGACCCACTGCGCGTCGCCGCCATGCTGGCGGGCGATCTGACGGACCAGAGTGAGGCCCAGGCCCGCTCCCGAGCGGCGGTCGCTGCCGGGCATGCGGAAGAACGGCGTGAACACACGTTCGCGGTCGCCCGCCGCCACGCCGGGGCCGCCATCGCTCACCGTCACGCCGGCTTGGCTTCCCTCGGGCCCGACGCGGATCTCGATGGGGGGCACGCCGTGCCGCCCTGCGTTCTCGATCAGGTTGCGCATCATGCGCCGCAAGAGCGCGCGGTCGCCGTGCAGGGTCACCGGCGCGCCGCAGACAATGCAATGGTCGTAGCGGGCGGCCTCCTCGGCCGCCAGCGCCAGCAGGTCGATCTCCTCGCGCCGGTCCAGACCCTTGACCGCATCGAGGCGGCTCGACAGCAGGATCTCGTCGATGAGGGCGTCCAATTCGGCGATGTCGCGCTCCAGATCGGCCTTGCGCTTGGGGTCCGCCTGCTCCTTCAGGAACTCGACGCCGAGGCGGACGCGGGAGAGCGGGGTCCTGAGCTCGTGCGACGCGTTGGCCAGCAGCAGCTTGTGCGATCCCACCAGGTCCTCGATGCGC
The DNA here is from genome assembly GCA_036555805.1 of Hyphomicrobiaceae bacterium. Taxonomy (GTDB): domain Bacteria; phylum Pseudomonadota; class Alphaproteobacteria; order Rhizobiales; family Hyphomicrobiaceae; genus AWTP1-13. Next base: position 4,909 of record DATBKR010000182.1, read on the forward strand.
GCCGCAGCGCGGTTGAAGCTCGCCGCCAGCATGGCCACCTCGTCCTTGCCTTCAACCATGACGCGCGCGCCGAGATCGCCGGCGCCTAGCTGCTCCACCCCGGCCTGCAGCCGCTCCAGCCGGCTGGTGAGCCTGCGCACGAGCGGGTAGGCGCAGATGGCCACCGCGAGGGCAATGGCGCCCAGGAACCCGATGAGCCCCAGCACCGGATGCCAGGGCCGGCCCCCCGGCGTCCGCACCACGATCCAGCGTTCGTCGGGGAGCCGGATCGCCCAGGCCGGTCCGCCCCGCCCGTAGACCCAGCCGCTGGTCCTGCGGTGCGGCGGCGGCAGCGGCGCGCCCGCCCTGGCCACCGGCCGCAGCCCGCTGTCGAACAGGGCGAGGTCAACCCTGAAGCGCCGGTGCAGCTGGTCGATGGCGCCCTGCTGGGCGGCTTCGTCCGCGCTCGCCGGCGGCAGCAGGTCGACCGCCAGTTCGCCGACCATCTCGAAGCGCTGGGCCTGGGATGTGTAGGGCGCGAACCGCCACAGCAGGCCCGCGAACAGCACCACCAGGGCGAGGCTGGCGATGATCGTCAGGTAGAATTGCTTGTAGAGACGGTGCATCCCGGCGTCAGTCCTGCGCCTTGGCGAACACGTAGCCGGCGCCGCGCACCGTGATGACGCGGCGCGGCTTCTTGGCGTCGTCCTCTATTGCCGCGCGGATGCGCGAGATGTGCACGTCGATGGAGCGGTCGAAGGCCTCCAGCGGCTCGGCCCTGAGGAGGTCCATCAGCACCTCGCGCGACATGACGCGGCCGGCGTGCTCGGCGAGTGCCACCAGCAGCTCGAACTGGTAGGACGTGAGAGGCCGCACCTCGTCCTGCAGCCGCACCTCGCGCGCGCCGCGGTCGATCTCCAGCCGGCCGAAGCGCAGCACGTCCGCCGTTCTGGGGGCCGCGCCGCGCCGCAGGATCGCCTTCAGCCGCGCCAGCAGCTCGCGCGGCTCGAACGGCTTGGGCAGGTAGTCGTCCGCGCCCATCTCGAGGCCGACCACGCGGTCCATGGCGTCGCCGCGCGCCGTCAGCATCAGGATGGGCGTGGCCGCGCGTGCCCGGATCTGGCGGCACACCTCCAGGCCGTCCATGTCCGGCAGCATCAGGTCGAGCACGATGGCGTCGAACGCCTCGCGGCTGTGCATGGCGAGCCCCGAGCCGCCGCTGGCGGCGCGGGCCACGCGGAAGCCAGCCCCGCCGAGATAGTCGCGCACCATCTCGGCCAGCCGGGCGTCATCCTCGATCAGGAGAATGCGGTCGGTCACGGCAGCATTCTAGCCGCGGTGCCAGCCGCGCCAGAAGCCCCGGCGCCACTGCAGGATCTCGTGGGCCTTCTGCCGCTGCTCGGGGGTGAGGACCTCCGCGATGTCGCCCACCGCCTGGGCGAAGCGCTTGCTCGCAGCCTCGGCCGTCGCCATCTGCTCGGCGCGGAAAGCCTCGATGGCGGCCCGGTCCACCTTGGGCTGGATGAGCAGCTCGGCCGCGCGCGCACGTGCCGTCTGCGCCTTCTCGCGCATGGGCAGCAGGTCCTTCACGGCACCCTTGGCGATGGCGCGCAGCTTCTCCTGCTGCTCGGGCGTGGCGTCGAGTTCGATGGCGGCGTGCCTGACGCCGCGATCGACGCGGTCCTCGATCTGCGCCGGGCTCAGGGGCCCGTGCATGAAGCCGGGGCCGTGCCAGCCCCAGCGCGGACCGTATTGGCCGACCGCGCTGGTGGCCGCGGCGCCGGTGAAAGCGGCGGCGAGCGCAATGGCGGTAATGGGCAGCCAGCGGCGACGCCGGCGGCCTGCACGGGCTTCGGGACTGGACTGGTCGGTCATTCTGGCTCTCCTTCGTTGGCAACCTTCCTGGTGGCCAATCTGGGAGGGCCAGGTTTCACGCCCTTCTCCGGAGGGTAAAGATTTGTAAATGCCCTAAGAGGCGAGTGGTGAGATGGTGAGTGGTGAGTGTCGGCTGAACATGTGACACCCGCCGTCCCTTGCCTCTGACGTGGAAATGGCCGGATGCGCCGTTCCAAATCTCACCATCTCACCACTCACCATCTCACCGAGGTCACCCGGAAGCCTTGCCCGCAGGCGAGCTGGATGCGGTCCCCTGCAGCTGCGCCTTGAAGTCCTCGCCGGCGCTCTTCACGTAGGCGGCCTGGTCGGCCTGCAGCTTCTTGGCCGTGTCGAGATCCGGGAAGGGGCCGTGGATGCTGACCAGACGCGCCTCGATCTCCGTCCTGACGTAGTAGCTGCCGCCGTCGTTGAAGGTATCCACGTTGGTCGAGACCGTTGTCTTGTCGGACATAGTTTCCCCTACTCCTGTCGTTCCACCGAGCGCGGGCCCCGGATGGCAACCAGGCCCGCGCCTGCCGGGCACGCCGGCCGGCACCCCGTCGCTCCTGTCTTGTCGGACACTGCGGCCGCCTCATGGCGGAAGCGGTTCAGAGCGGTGCGCCCGGTGTAGCCGTCCGCGGCATCCGCGGTCAACGCTCGGAGCGCGGGCGGCCGATGGGCGGGGGACGTCGTGTGGCGCACAAAAAAGGCGGCGCCCGCGAGGGGATTCGCGGGGCCGCGGACAGGCGCGATGAGCCTCGGCAGGCCGCTTCAGAAGCAGCGCTGCGAAGCCGGGAGGCAGCTGCCCTTGCGCAGGATCCGGTCGTAGCAGCAGGTCTCGGCGATGTTGCACACCCAGGTCGACTGCCCTCTACCCCACCAATCCGCGGGGGCGATGCACCTCTTATGGTGGTAGCCGCGGAAGACAGGACGGCTTACACCGTCGGCCGCAGCCTCGTTTCCGAACGGCAGGGCGAGCGCAAGCCCGGCAGCGAGCATGAGCGCGCCTGCAGTAGCCGCAATCCAGCGGGTCATCGTGTTTTCTCCTTCTTGGGACGGACATCCGCGAACACGAACGCTCCCCGGCAGCTCCGGCGAGGCCGCGTCAGCAGACCGAACGGCAGTACCAATCCGCACGTCGATCCCTACACTGATTCGCAAGGTCCGCGTGTGGTTTTTCACAGCACAACTTTGATAACGTATGTTTCCTGACGAAATGCTAAAGTCGGCGCGCCGTGTCGCCTTTCGGAGGGCCGCGGACCCCTGCGGCCCGCTTGATCGAGAGAACCGCGCCGACTCAGGGTCCCGGCGGGGAGACCGTCACGTCGAGGTCGCGCAGCAGGCCGTTCGCCAGCGCATAGATCCACCCATGCACGTGCAGGTTCTGGCCGCGCGCCCACGCCTCCTGCACGAACACGTCCGAGGCGACGTTCTTCACCTGGCGCAGCACGTTGAGCTCGCACAGCCGGTCGAGGCGCGCGCGCGGGTCCGCGATCGCCTCGAGCTCGTCGCGGTGGACCTCGGCGACTTCCCGGATGGGGTGCAGCCAGTGGTCGACAAGTCCGCGCCGTTTGCCGTCCACCGCCGCGGCCACGCCGCCGCAGCCATAGTGGCCGACCACCATGATGTGCTTCACCTTCAGCACGTCGACCGCGAACTGCAGCACCGAGAGGTAGTTGGCGTCCTGGGGCGGGGCGAGGTTGGCCACGTTGCGGTGCACGAACAGCTCGCCCGGGTCGAGGCCCACGATTTCGTTGGCCGGCACGCGGCTGTCGGCGCAGCCGATCCACAGGTACTCGGGCGCCTGCTGGCCTTCGAGCCGCCTGAAGAAGCCGGGGTCGGTCGCGAGCTTGCCCTGCGACCAGGCGCGGTTGTTGGCCTTGAGGTGATCGAGCATGCAGCGTCAAATAGCGCCGAGCCC
>DATBKR010000183.1:0-4539 GCA_036555805.1 Hyphomicrobiaceae bacterium
GGGGATGTCCCGAGGTGTGTTGAAATAGGATGAGGCGGCGTTGCTCGCCTTGAGCCGGTAGGCTCGGGGTGCTGATTCCCTGAGAGGAGAGCAACGCCATGATCAAAGCTATCACGACTCGGCCACTGCCTGTCACGCCGCGGGTGAGGGAGGCGTGGGAGGATGTGGGCAACTGCTTCGAGCGCTTCTGCCTGACGGCGGGGATCGAGGCTCTGCAAGCGATGCTGGAGAGGGACGCGAACGAGCTGTGCGGGGAGCGGCATGCGCGCTCGGCCGGGCGCGTGGGCTACCGGTGGGGCAGCACGCAGGGCAAGGTCCCGTTCCACGGCGGCAAAGTCGATGTGGCGCGTCCGCGTGTGCGCACGCGCGGGGAGGGCGGCCGGGAGATGGAGCTGCCGACGTGGGCGGAGGCGCTGCGGCAGGAGTGGCTCGGCAAGTGGGCGATGAACCTGATGCTGATCAACGTCTCGACGCGCAAGATCGGGCGCGCGGTGCGCCTGCCGGAGGATGGTCTTACGATCGTGAACGGCGACGGCACTTCGAAGTCTGCGGCGTCGCGGCGGTTTGTCGCTCTGTCGTCGGAGCGGCTGGCGGAGTTCATGGCGGCGGATTTGTCGAAGCTCGACCTGCTGGTGATCCAGATCGACGGCCTGCACGTGACCAAGGAGCTGGTGCTGCTGGCGGCGATCGGCATCGACGGGGAGGGCCGCAAGCACCCGCTGGGGCTGATCGAGGGCACCTCGGAGAACCGCGCCACGGCGCAGGCGCTGATCGACTCCCTGGTCGGGCGCGGGCTCGACCCCGCGCTGTGCCGCCTGTTCGTGGTCGATGGGGCCAAGGCGCTCACGTCAGCGATCCGGCGCACGTTCGGCAAGCACACGCCGATCCAGCGCTGCCAGGTGCACAAGGCCAGGAACGTGGTCGAGCGCTGCCCGAAGAAGCACGTCGCCGGCGTCAAGCGGGCGCTGCGCCAGGCGTGGGAGGAGGACGATGCAGATAAGGCGGAACGTCAGCTGAAGGAGCTTGCCAGGAAGATCGAGCGCGAGGCGCCGGGCGTGGCAGGCTCGCTCCGCGAGGGGCTCGACGAGATGCTGACTGTCAGCCGGCTCGGATTGCCCAAGGCGCTGCGGCGCGCGCTGGCCTGCACCAATGCGATCGAGAACATGCAGGGCACGATCCGACGCGTGTCCCGCAACATCAAGCGCTGGCAGCATGCCGAGATGGCGCTGAGGTGGGCCGCCGCCGGCATGATGGAGGCGGCCAAGGGCTTCCGCCGGCTGAAGGCCTACCGGCACCTGCCGGACCTGCGCGCGGCGCTCGACGTGCATGCCGCCCGCCACCGCCAAGGCTGCGACGTTGCCCTCCAGCGCAAGGCCGCATAACCTCATGCCCCGACAACGCCGCTTCGATGAAGTTCAACATCGCGCGGGGCATCCCCAATTGTATTCCTGCGATCTGGCACGCCCGTTGCTGAGACCCCTTAGTGGGGCGTTTCTGCACCCACGCATTGTCGAAACAGAGGTGGTGTTCAGCTCATGATTGGGATGTTCCTCAGACCCGCGCCGGTAGCAGCGCTGCTCGTGCTTGCGGCGCTGCCCATGGCCGGCCAAGCCCGGGCGCAAGACACGATCAAGGTCGGCATCTTGCACTCCCTCTCCGGCACGATGGCCATCAGCGAGACCACTCTGAAGGATGTCATGCTGATGTTGATCGAGGATCAGAACAAGAAGGGCGGCCTCCTCGGCAAGAAGCTGGAGCCCGTGGTCGTCGATCCCGCCTCCAACTGGCCCCTGTTCGCCGAGAAGGCGCGCGAACTGATCACCAAGGACAAGGTGGCGGCCGTGTTCGGCTGCTGGACCTCGGTGTCGCGCAAGTCGGTGCTGCCGGTGTTCAAGGAGCTGAACTCCATCCTGTTCTATCCGGTGCAGTACGAGGGCGAGGAGAGCGAGCGCAACGTGTTCTACACGGGAGCCGCGCCCAACCAGCAGGCGATCCCGGCCGTCGACTACTTGATGAGCAAGGACGGCGGCTCGGTGAAGCGCTGGGTGCTCGCCGGCACCGACTACGTCTATCCGCGCACCACCAACAAGATCCTCGAGGCCTACCTGAAGGCGAAAGGCGTCAAGGACGAGGACATCATGATCAACTACACGCCGTTCGGCCATTCAGACTGGCAGACGATCGTGTCCGACATCAAGAAGTTCGGCTCGGCCGGCAAGAAGACGGCGGTGGTCTCCACCATCAACGGCGATGCCAACGTTCCCTTCTACAAGGAGCTCGGCAACCAGGGCATCAAGGCCACCGACATCCCCGTGGTGGCGTTCTCGGTGGGCGAGGAGGAGCTTGCCGGCCTCGACACCAAGCCGCTCATCGGTCACCTCGCCGCCTGGAATTACTTCGAGTCGGTCAAGAGCCCGGTCAACACCGCCTTCATCAGGCAGTGGCACGAGTTCACGAAGAACCCGAAGCGCACCACCAACGACCCCATGGAAGCCCACTACATCGGCTTCAACATGTGGGTGAAGGCGGTGGAGAAGGCGAAGACCACCGATGCCGATAAGGTGATCGAAGCGCTGCCCGGCATCAAGGCGGCCAATCTCACCGGCGGCACGTCGGAGATGCTGCCCAACCACCACATCACCAAGCCGGTTCTCATCGGCGAGGTGCGTGGCGACGGACAGTTCGACGTGGTGTGGAAGACCAAGGGCCTGGTGCCGGGCGACGCCTGGTCCGACTTCCTGCCCGGGTCCAGGGACCTGGAGGCCGATTGGGTCAAGCTAAAGTGCGGCAACTACAACAAGGTCACCAGCAAGTGCGGCGGCGCCGGCTAGGGCACATGCCGGCCGCATGACTTGCCAACTTCGCATGGGCTTATCCGGAGGTGGCGGACATCCGCCGCCTCCTGTTCGCAACAGCATCGCCAGGGCTCGGTGATGACATTGATTGCGGCATGCAGGTTCTGCGAGCGCGCCGCAGCGCTCTTCGGTGCTCTTGGCATCCTTCTGGCTGCCGGCGGCCTGGCGCATGCCGGGCCTTACGAGGACGCGCTGCCGGGCTTCACGGAGGACTCGCTGAGCGACACGGGCGAGGCGATCACCAAGGTGGCGGCCTCCGGCAGCCCCCTGGCGGCTCCGCTCCTCGAAGCACTGAAGGATGCGCGCCTGCTCTATAGCGCCGCCGAGAAGAGGGTGTTCATCAAGACCGGCTCAGGGGCGCTCACGGACGCAGCTACCGGCAAGGACATCTCCGGCAACCCGCCCGCCGATCTCGACACCGTGCGCGTCAACAACAGGCTGCGCATTGCCACCGAAGCGGCGCTCGGCGGCCTGACGCTGATGGCGCCCGACCCGAAGCGCCGCTTGGAGGCCGCCCAGGCGGTGTTCAAGTCGCGCGACGAGAATGCGCTCCCGGCGCTCGACAAGGCGTTCGAGGCGGAGACCGATCCGCGCGTCAAGAAGGCGCTCGGCGAGGCACGCGCCGCCGTTCTCCTGATCAAGGAGGACGCGAGCGCCGCCGATAAGATCGGTGCCATCGCGGTGATCCGCAACCGCGGCGACCTGGACGCGCTGGCGCTCCTCGAAGCCCTTCCGGCGGATCTGCCGCCCGAGATGCATGCGGCCGCCAATGTCGCCAGCGCCAAGGTCAAGAACACGCTGGCCGTCTGGGCCGACGTGCAGAACGCCTGGTACGGCATCTCGCTGGGATCGGTGCTGCTGCTGGCTGCCATCGGGCTGGCCATCACCTTCGGGGTGATGGGTGTCATCAACATGGCCCACGGCGAGATGGTGATGCTGGGGGCCTACACCACCTTCGTGGTGCAGGAGGCGATCCGCAGCGCCGCGCCGGGCCTGTTCGACTATTCCCTGGCGATCGCGATCCCGCTGGCTTTCGTGGTCGCCGGCCTAGTCGGCATCGTGATCGAGCGCGGCGTGATCCGGTTCCTTTACGGCCGGCCGCTAGAGACGCTGCTCGCCACCTGGGGCATCAGCCTCATCCTGCAGCAGTCGGTGCGTACCGCCTTCGGCCCCAGCAACCGCGAGGTCGGCACGCCGAGCTTCATGTCGGGCGTGGTCGAGCTGGGCGGCCTCGCCATCACGCTCAACCGGCTGTGGATCATCGTGTTCGCGGGCATCGTGTTCGCGGCCCTGCTGGCGGCGCTGCGCTACACCACGCTCGGGCTGCACATGCGCGCGGTGACGCAGAACCGCAGCATGGCCAGCTCCATGGCCATCAACACTGGGCGCATCGACGCCCTCACCTTCGGCCTCGGCTCGGGCATCGCGGGCCTTGCCGGCGTGGCACTCTCCCAGATCGACAACGTCTCGCCCAATCTCGGCCAGAGTTACATCATCGACAGCTTTCTCGTGGTGGTGTTCGGCGGGGTGGGCAACCTGTGGGGCACACTGGTTGGCGCGCTGACGCTGGGTGTCGCCAACAAGTTCCTGGAGCCCTTTGCCGGCGCGGTGCTGGGCAAGATCGCGCTCCTCGTCCTCGTCATACTGTTCATCCAGAAGCGGCCGCGCGGGCTGTTCGCGCTCA
>DATBKR010000184.1:0-6006 GCA_036555805.1 Hyphomicrobiaceae bacterium
GGCCTGTAACTGGCCTGTCCGCGACCAGCCGGATCAGCCCATCAAGCGCCTCAGCGGGCTCTGGAAAGGTAGTCCGGACTGTAGAAAGCGTAACGTTCGGTGATCGCGTAGTCCTTCCCTACACTATGACCCAGCTGCGCCGCAACCTCCCACGGCGGCACCCCAGGGCTCCGGGGCCAGGTTAATGCGGATTGGGGATTGACGAAGGGCTTGAGCGTGAACGAGGACGATTCCCTTGGAGCCTTTCTGATGATTCCCTCGCGGTCTCTGATTCGGGAGGCTCGCGATGGACGATCTCGCTCTGGCCAAGCCGCGCCTGGCGCTGTTGCTCGACCACTTTTCCGAGCTCCAGGACGCGCGACAGTCCTGGCGGGTGGCCTATCCGCTGCGTGAGGTCTTGTTCCTGGTCGTCTGCGCCAGCATCGCCAACTGCGACGACTACGAGGACATCGTCGACTGGGGCGAGGCCCACCTGGATTTTCTGCGGCGCTTCTCGGACTTCCATCACGGCGTGCCGTGCGCGGACTGGCTGCGCGCCCTCATGAACCGGGTCAACCCCGAGCTGTTCCAGGCCTGCTTTCGCGCCTGGGTCGCCGAGTGCTTCCCCGGCCAGCTCGGTCTCGTCGCCATCGACGGCAAGACCTCGCGGCGCAGCCACGACCGCGCCGCCGGCAAGGCGCCGCTGCACCTCGTGTCGGCCTTCGCCACCGACACCAAGCTGGTCTTGGGACAGGAGGCCGTCGCCGAGAAGGCCAACGAGATCGTCGCCATCCCCAAGCTCCTGGAGCAGCTCGACCTTGAGGGCGCGCTCGTCTCCATCGACGCCATGGGCTGCAATCCCACGATCGCGCAAGCGATCCTCGACGCCGAGGCAGACTATCTCCTGGCCGTGAAGGACAATCAGCCGACCTTGCATGCCGAGGTGGAGGCCTACTTTGATACCGCTCCGGCTGCGGAGGTCGATGTCTCCGAGAGCCTCGACAAGGGCCACGGCCGGCTGGAGATCCGCGTCCATAAAGTGTCCAAGGCCATTGACTGGGTCAACTCGGACCGCGCCTACGCGGGCGCGAAGCGCTTCCCAAAGCCCGCTGTCGTTGCCATGGTTGAGGCGCGCGTGGAGCGCAAAGGCGCGGTCTCGGTCGAGCGCCGCTCCTACATCTCCTCGCGCGCTCTCTCGGCGCAGGCCTTCGCCGAGGCCGTGCGCAGCCACTGGCAGATCGAGAACGCCCTGCACTGGGTGCTCGACGTCACCTTCAAGGAGGACTTGAGCCGCCTTCGCACCGGCCATGGCGCGGCGAACATGGCGGTGGTGCGCCACTTCGCGCTCAACCTCGTGCGCCAGGCCAAGGACAAGCGCGCCATCAAGCGCCGTCGCAAGATGGCTTCCTGGGACCCGACGTATCTCGCTGAAATCCTAGGGGCACCCGCCAATTAACCTGGACTCGGTGCCCTGCGCGGCGCCCCTGCTGCCCTACCGTTGGCGCCATGCCTTCGCCGCTCTCAATGGCTTCGCGGTCGAGGGCGCGTGGTGGCCGAGCGCCTCCTCGACCAGCCTTGGATACCCCGATCCGCTCCGCCTGTCGGGATCCTGTCGCGCGGGCACCAAGGCCGCGCTGGGAGCACCGACCGCCGCCAGCGCCGAGCGTAAACGGCGGCGCCCGCCTAGCCCGCTGTCAGCCGCGCCAGCACTGCGTCGGACACTTCGAAGTTGGAGTATACGTCCTGCACGTCGTCGTCGTCATCGAGGGCGGCGATCAACTTGAGCACCGAGGCCGCCCGCTCCTCGTCCACGGCCGCGGTCAGCGTCGGCCTCCACAGCGCCTTCACGGAGGCCGGCTCGCCCAGCTTGCCCTCGAGCGTCGACGACACGGCCGCGAGCCCTTCGAAGGCACACGTGACGAGGTGCCCATCCCCATCCGACCGCACGTCGTCGGCGCCCGCCTCGATGGCGGCTTCCAGAACCGCATCGTCGGACCCCGCGCTCGCCGGATAGGCGATCTCCCCCACACGGGCGAACATGTGCGAGACCGCACCGGTGGCACCGAGATTGCCGCCGTGCCTGGTAAACACGGCGCGGATGGCGCCACCGGTGCGGTTGCGGTTGTTGGTGAGGGCCTCCACGAGGATCGCGACGCCGCTGGGGCCATAGCCCTCGTAGCGGATGGCCTCGTAGCTCTCCGTCTCGCCGCCGGCGGCCTTCCTGATCGCGCGCTCGATGTTGTCCTTGGGCATGTTCTCGGCGCGCGCGGCCTGGATGGCGAGGCGCAGGCGCGGGTTCATGTCGGGCTCGGGCACCCCGCTCCTGGCCGCCACGGTGAGCTCGCGGGCGAGCTTGGCAAACACCTTGGAGCGCGCCGCGTCCTGGCGCCCCTTGCGGTGCATAATGTTCTTGAATTGCGAATGACCGGCCATCGAACGTCGCGTTAACCGTTTGGGTTTCGTGAGGTCTCAGCGGGAGTATAGTTCAGTCCATCTGGAACACGCATCGGACAATGGGCTATCGCCCGCTCCATGCGGCGCTCCACCTCGGCGGGCCTGGGTAGAAGGCCGGCTGCGTGAAAATCAACATTGTGCCAGTGCCGGCAGGGCGTGCAGCCCGTCCGGCGGGCCGTTCCAGGGCGGCGGGACGGGCAGGGATGCCCATAGGCGCTGCCGGCCAGCAAGGGGTGCTGGCGCCCCCCTATGCGGCGAGAGGCATCGCCGCAGCCTCGGCGCGGGCCGGCCGCCGCCGGCGGAACCAGCGCAGCGCGGTGTTCAGGAGCAGAGCCCTGACCTCGACCTCCTGGATGAGCAGGCCATCCGCCGCATGGGCGAACGGACGCAGGCGCTGCTCGATGGCGTCGGCGCGCTCGCTGGATTGCACGTACCACGTTGAGTCGAGCGGGCGCGCCCAGGCCTCGCCCAGGTCCATGATGGTGCCCGCCAGGGCGTGGCGCTCGGGGGCGGCGATGTCGTAGCAGATGAGGTAAGTGCGCATGGGCGGTCTCGCGGGGCGGTCTCGTGGGGATGCAGGGGCTGGGGTCGTTCCAGCAGGGGACGCGCGGCATGAACATTAAGTGAACATGGAGCGATTCGTTTGGATCGTCCAGCGTTTGTTCCGCTTTTGTTTCCAACTCTTCCCTACTCGGGTGTCCCGAAAAGATCGAGCTGACCGTCGGCCTCGGTCGGTGCGGCGCGTGGGATGCGGCGGTGGAGCCCGAAATCCACGCGCTCGGCCAAACCCGGATGCTGCCGGGCAAAGAGCGCCAGCGCCTTCTCCCGGCTGGTGGCGAAGCGTTTGCCTTCCCAGATCTCATACAGTCGGCGCGGGTCACAACCGTAGCGGTCGATGAGGTCCTTGCGGCGGATGCGGAGCCAGCGCGCGATCCAGATGTCGATGGCATCGGCCTCGGTCAGCTGGCGCGGGGCCGGGCTGCGAGGCGGGGGAGCCGAGGAGCGCGGGCGCATGACGGTGGTCGGCTTGACGGCCGGGCGGCTTCACACGATTGATCGGGCCCGAGCATAGCGCAATCGTGGCCGCGTCGCGCGGCACTCGCTGCAAGGGGTTCCTATCCAGTGATCCTGTTCCCTGCGATCGACCTGAAGGACGGGCAGTGCGTGCGCCTCGCGCGGGGCGAGATGGCGGCGGCCACCATCTTCAACGACGATCCGGCGGACCAGGCCAGGACCTTCCAGGCGCAGGGCTTCCGCTACCTCCACATCGTTGACCTGAACGGCGCCTTTGCGGGCAGGCCTGTGAACGCCGCTGCCATACGGGCAATTTTGGGGGCGGTTGACATCCCGGTCCAGCTGGGTGGCGGCATCCGCCACCTCGCCACCATCGAGCGCTGGCTCGTCGACGGCGTCCGGCGTGTGATCCTGGGCACGGCGGCGCTGCGCGATCCCGGCCTGGTGCGCGAGGCCTGCCGCCTCTACCCCGGGCGGATCGCGGTCGGCATCGATGCCCGCGACGGCAGGGTGGCCGTGGAGGGCTGGGCCGAGACCAGCACGCTCTCGGCCCTGGACATGGTGCGCCGCTACGAGGACGCCGGCGTCGCCGCCATCGTCCATACCGACATCGACCGCGATGGCATTCTGAAGGGCCTAAACCTGGCGGCCACGGCGCAGTTGGCGCGCGCAACCTCCGTCTCCGTGATCGCCTCGGGCGGCCTTGCCGGGATCGAGGACGTGAAGGCCCTGCTGCGGCCGGAGCATGCTATGCTGGAAGGCGCCATAGCCGGCCGCGCCCTCTACGACGGCCGCCTCGACGCGCGCGAGGCCCTGGCGCTGCTTTCGGGACCTCTGCCATGAGCGATCCGGCCCCGCTTCGCTGTTCTGCGGCAGGCTGGGACGTGGTAGTCTGCCCTCATGCAGCAAAACACCAACAGGGGCTTCCAGGAAGGCACGGGCCGGCAGCCAGATCTCATCAGGCGGGAAGACCTGATCAACAGCGCGCCCACCGAGCCGGAAGCGTTCCTGCTGTGGGGTGCGCAGCGCCAACGCGAGGAGGGAAAGTTCGAGCTTTCCCACGGACGGGTGACCTGCGACATGATTTGGACGTCCAGGTATCATGCTCGTGTGTGTGGGAATATCCTGCGGGAGCTGCTGCGCCTGCTTGATCCGGATCGATTTGACGTCAGCGCGGCGGATTTTGCTGTACGGACGCCCTTTGGCGTTCGCAGTCCAGACGTCGTCGTCGATCACGCCAACCCACGCAGGGAGCTGTCGACTTCCGGACCTATCTTCATCGCCGAAGTCCTCTCGCCTTCGACCGCGGGCAAGGACTTCACCGAGAAGCTTGTGGAGTACACTGCGATCGATTCTCTTCAGACCTATCTCATCTGCTCCCAGGATGAGCCCCGCACGTGGGTCTGGGCACGTCAGGGCGATCTGTCATGGCCCAAGCTGCCGCAGGAGCTGGCCGGTCGAGACGGCGTGATCGCGGTGGGTGGCCTCGACATTGAGCTCTCCATGGCCGCCATCTTCCGCGGCATCCCGGACGCGCCGACGGTCGAGTAACCCGTGCTCAAGGTCCGCATCATCCCCTGCCTCGACGTGAAGGACGGCCGGGTCGTCAAGGGCGTCAAGTTCGTCGACTTGCAGGACGCGGGCGACCCGGTCGAGGCCGCGAAGGCGTACGATGCCGCCGGAGCCGACGAACTTTGCTTCCTCGATATCCGTGCAAGCCACGAGAACCGCGGGACCCTGCTCGACATAGTCCGCCGCACGGCCGAAGCCTGCTTCATGCCCCTCACAGTCGGCGGCGGCGTGCGCACGGTCGGTGATGTGCGCATTCTGCTCGCCTCCGGGGCCGACAAGGTTTTGATCAACACCGCGGCCCATAACAATCGCGACCTCATTACTGACGCCGCCGAAGCGGTCGGCTCGCAGGCCGTGGTGGTCAATATCGACGGCAGCCGAGTGAGCGCCCCTAGCGAGCTGCCGCGATGGGAGGTTTTTTCCCACGTGGGACATCGCACAATCGGGATCGATGCCGTTGCGTACGCGAAGGAGGTGGTGTCGCGCGGGGCAGGCGAGCTCTTGGTGACCTCGCAGGATCAAGACGGCACCCATGCAGGCTACGATCTTGAGCTCACGCGCGCGATCGCCGACACTGTCAGCGTGCCCGTCATCGCCTCGGGGGGGGCCGGCACCCTCGATCATCTCGTCGATGGCGTCAAAATCGGTCACGCTAGTGCTGTATTGGCCGCGTCGATCTTTCATTACGGGATTTTCACGATCGGAGAGGTGAAACGTCGCATGACCGAGGCCGGCCTGCCCGTGCGCCTCGACCCGGCCGTCGCATTATTGGACGGCTGATGCCTCAGGCCGGGTTGCCGATTCTTTCGGCGGCCCGCGATCGAATCGCGCTCGGAGCGCTTGTTTGCTTCGTCACTACGGCATCCCCATCTTCTACGCCAGGTAAGAGTCGGGCGTGGCGGTTTGGCCATAGATGCGCGGACGCGACAACCACGATGCCGGGTACTTACGCCGGCCGCATTTTTTTGGTCTAATCCTTGCTGAGCT
>DATBKR010000185.1:0-4977 GCA_036555805.1 Hyphomicrobiaceae bacterium
CCAAGGGCCGCGTGGCGCTCCTGCTCTCCGACCAGGCCTGGCTGTGGGCGCGCGGCTACGAGGGCGGCGGGCCGCACACGGACCTGCTGAGGCGGCTGTCGCACTGGCTCATGAAGGAGCCCGACCTGGAGGAGGAGCGGCTGCTCGCCTCGGCCAAGGGGCTCAAGCTCACCATCGAGCGCCGCACCATGGCGGAGGACGGCGTGGGCCGGGTGCAGGTCTCTGCGCCTGGCGGGGAGACCTCCGAGGTGACGCTGGACAAGGCCGGTCCGGGTCTGTGGCGCTCCACCGTCGGCGTGGCGGCACCGGGCCTCTACAAGCTGGAGACGCCGTCCTCGCTCGGAACGCTCACGGCTGTAGCCCACGCCGGCGTCGAGGACGCGCTGGAGATGAGCGAGGTGACGGCAACCGACGAGAAGATGCGGCCCCTCGCCGAGGCGACCGGCGGCGGCGTGTTCTGGACGCGCGGGAACGGCCTGCTGGCCGCCGTCGGCTCCGGCGTGGACCTGCCGCGCATCTCCATGCTCACCAACGCGCGCGTGCTGGCCGGCTCCGGCTGGATGGGCCTCAAGGACCGCGAGGCGTTCGTGACGCGCGGCGTGAAGCTGATCCCGATGTTCACCGGCGTCCTGGCGCTGGCGGCGCTCCTCGCCCTGCTCGCGGCGACCTGGTGGCGGGAGGGACGGTAGGCTCCCTCTCCCCGCGCAACGCCAAGCCCGCCTCGCACTCCATCAGCGCGGGGGGAGGGCCGGGGTGAGGGGCAGAGGCACACTCTGAGCGCAGAACGTGTGGCTGCCCCTCACCCTAACCCTCTCCCCGCAAGCGGGGAGAGGGGATTCCGACAGCGCGAGGAAAGCGAGCTACCTCGCAAACGGCCGTGGTACCGCAGTCGCGGTGGCAACAGCCAGAATTTGGCCGGCGGCGTCGCACAGGGTGCCCTGCATCGCCACGGTGGACGCGCCGAAGCGCAGCACCTCGCCGCGAGCGACGACGCGGGCGATGGGCGTGGGGTGCAGATAGCTCACGGAGGTCTGCAGCGTCGGCACGATCGCCTCGAAGCGGCGCGAGAGGGCGGCGGCAAACGACATGGTGTCGTCGAGCATCGCGCACACGAAGCCGCCCTGCACGCCGCCGGCCGGATTGGCGAACTCGGGGCGTGGGCTGAAGGCTACCACCGCCCAGCCGCCTTCGATCGAATAGCCGATCAGCTCGAACCCCAGGTGCCGCGCGCACGGCGGGTATCTGGACGTGTCGCGCAGGAAGGCCTGGAGCTCGTCATCGCTGAGCGGCATGGTTCTGTCCCGGATCAGGTAGAGGCGGGCGCCTTCACGCGCTTCATCTCGTGCTCCATGATGCCGGTCTCGGGCGGATTGCGATCGTCGTCGGCATACGATCTTGCCGCGAGACCGCGGCGAAAGTCGATAGGCGCAAACGCCGCCGGCCCCCGCGCCACTGCTGGCCTGGCATCGAGGGAACTGCAGCTATCCGCCACAGAACAGATGACTGTGGCGCCGGCGTGCCGTGCCACCCCCAATGGCCGGCACACGCGGGATCGTCCACCGCTGCGCCTGCGCCGGTGCTTGCTGCGGCGACGGATCTCGGCATCATCCGCTTGGCGGCGCGGGTGCCGCCTGGGCTCGTCGAGCCAGAGGCAGGAGCTTGGTCCACCACGATGCACATCCTTGTTCCGGGCGGGACCGGCGCGGCCGGGCGGGCGCTCATCCGGCAGCTTCAGGGCGACGGGTCGCCCGTGTCCGTGAGCGTAATGTCGCGGACGGCGACCAGCTTGGCGTTGCCGGGCGTCGCCAGGGTGCTGACGGGTCACTACGGCGGGCTGGCCCGCTCCGGCGCGCTGGCGCCGCTTCTGGAAGGCGCGGACGCGGTGGTGCACCTCGCCGACGGCCTCTCGGTGCTGCAGGAGCCGCGCTTCGCAGCCGATCACGGCCACGCCGAGGCGCTGATGGCCGCCTCGCAGGAGCTGGCCCTGGCGGCCCGGGCGGCCGGCGTGCCGCTGTTCGTCTACGTCAGCTCCATCAAGGCCCTCTGCGACGAGGACGATGACCGGGTGCTGGGCGAGGCCTCGCCATCGCGGGCCAGGAGTCTCTATGGGCGCTGCAAGCTGCGGCTCGAAGAGACCATCGCCCGGGCCTTGGCGGGGTCGGGCACGCAACTCGTCATCGTGCGCAATCCGGTCATGTACGGGCCCGCCAAGGCCGGCAGCATGGGCCGGCTCGTGCGGCTCGCCGACACCGCCCTTCCCCTGCCCCTTGGCGGTCTGACGAACCGGCGCAGCCTGCTGGCGCTGGGCAACTTCGCCAGCGCCCTCGGCGCCATCGTGCGTTGCCCGCCGCAGCGCGCCGGAGACGTATTCCATGTGCACGACGGGCCGGCGCTGAGCACCACGGAGATCGTGGCCGCGTTGCGTGCGGGGCTCGGCCGCCCGCGGCGCCTCTTCGCCGTCAGCGAGGCGGCGGCGGCGCTGGCACGGCACCTGCCGCTGGCCGGCCCGGCCGCACGCCGGCTCTGCGGCTCGCTGGAGGTGTCGGATGCGCACTTCCGCCGGACCTTCCATTGGACCCCGCCGGTCGAGACCAGGACCGCCCTGGCCGAGATGGCCGCGGCGCACGCGGCAGCGCGAGGCTCCGATGCCATCAGCCCGGCAGCTCTGCGCCATGGGTGACACCTTCGCGCGGCCGGCGCCGGGACCGGCAGGAGGCGTGGCGACGCGGCTGGCGACGGCCGTCTGGACCGCCCTGGGCATCGTTGTTTGGACCATGTTCCCCATGACGGCCACGGTGTTGCTGCCGGCGTGCATGATCGCGCCGCTTGTCTGGTACGGCGCGGCCGGACGCCGGCTGTCCCTCTATCCGCCCACGCTGGTGACGTCGGCGCTCGGCGTCGCCGCTGTCTACCTGCTCGTCAACGCCTTCTGGTCGCTGAGCCCGGCCGACGCCGCGCGTACAGTCATCCTGGTGTTCCTGATGGTGGCGACGCTGCACGTCGTTCTGACCGCGCTGCCGGACCTGGAGGAGCCGCCGCTCCACGCCATGGCCGTGGGCGCGCTGGCAGGTGTTGCGGCAGGCGGCGCGCTCCTCTGCTTCGAGGTGCTGAGCGACCAGCTCCTGCGCCGCCTCCTCATCCATCTCCTGCCGGCCCTGCAGCCCCCGCCACAGCACGTGGCGATGGAGGCCGGACATCTGGCGGGGCTGGCACCCTACCTGCCGAACTACAATGTCAGCGTCCTCACGCTGATGTTCTGGCCGGCCGCGCTGATGGCGAGCCGCCTCGGCCTGCTGCGCACGCGCAAGCATCTGGCACTGGCAGGGCTGGCGGCCTCTGTCGTGATTGTGACCGTGTTCGCCTCGGAGCACGCCACCTCCCAGATGGCATTCGCGGGCGCGGGCCTGACGTTCCTCCTGTTCCGGACGCGCCCGAAGCTGGCCATGCCGCTGGTGATCGCGGGCTGGGTGGCCGCGAACCTGCTGGTCGTGCCGGTTGTCTCGGTTCTCTACAGCGCCCATGCCTACAATGCGCACTGGTTGCCGGACAGCGCCCGGCACCGCGTGGTCATCTGGGGCTATACCAGCGGGCTCATCTCCAAGGCGCCCGTGTTCGGGGCCGGCATCAGCACCGGACGCGCCCTGCAGGAAGCGGCCGATGCCGTCGAGACGCCGGTGGTGCCGGGTACGCGGTATCGCCTCGCCCCCGGCGTGCACAGCCACAACGCCTACCTGCAGGTCTGGTACGAGACCGGCGCCGTCGGGGCCATCATCCTGCTCGGCCTCGGGCTGATCGTCCTGCGCGCGCTGTCGGGCTTCCCCGCACCCACGCAGCCCTATCTGGTGGCGACGTTCGCGGCCTCCGCCCTGGCGGTCGCCACCGCCTTCGCCATCTGGGCGCCCTGGTTCATCGCGTCGCTGGCCATGACCGCCATCTTCGCAGGGCTTGGGGCGGCGGTACCGGAGCGGGCGGCAGGGTGCCTGCCGCCGGCAGCGTAAGGCGGCGGCGGTTTCCGGTCAGGATGACCGGCGGGCCGCCAGCCGCTCCAGCTCGCCGAGCAGCGCCGCCACGACGGCGGCTGCGGCACCGAGGGCGAGGAGCGGGTGGCGGATCGAGAGGATCGCCAGTCCGGCGAGGGCGGCGTTGGCGACGGCAACGCGCAGCACGACCGCTGACGGGCGCGTGCCGCCGAGCGTGGCGCGCTGATAGAAGTGCTGGCGATGCGCGCGCCACACCTTCTCGCGGCGCAGGAGGCGCTTGGCGAGGGTGAGGGTGGCGTCGGCGACGAAATAGGCCGGCAGGATCAGTCCGGCCGCCCACAATCCGCGCAGGCCCAGGTCGAGCATCAGCCAGCCCAGCAGGAACCCCAGCGCGATCGACCCGGTGTCGCCCATGAACACCCTGGCAGGATGCCAGTTCCAGAACAGGTAGCCGGCGGTGGCCGAGGCGACAATGAGAGCCAGGAGCTGCAGGGGGTTGGCGGCATCGTCCGCGACGGCCACGACGAAGATGTAGCCGGCGGCGACCGAAACCGCCTCGACGCCGGCCAGCCCATCGATGCCGTCCATGAAGTTGAAGAGGTTGACGAACCACAGCCAGGCGAGGCCGAGGAGCGCGCGCTCCGCCGCCAGCGGCAGCGCCGGCAGGACGCGATGCTCCGGCCCAAGCGAAGCCAGCAGGAGCGTGACTGCCGCCGCGTGCGCCGCCAGGCGCAGGGCAGGCGACACTCGCCGGCGGTCGTCGAGCCAGGAAACCAGGGCCAGGGCGGCGAGGGTCGCCAGCAGCAGAACGTGCTGCGCCGCTTCCGGCCCCTGCCACAGCGGCCAGAGCAGGAGCGCCGCGGCGACGATGGCCGCCCCGGCGCCGGAGGGAACCGGAACCGTGTGCATGCCGCGGTCGGTCGGCTGCTCGAGCCGCCCGTAGGCCGTCATCGCCCTCCAGTAGAGCCAGGTGAGCGACCAGGCGAACGCCAGCGCC
>DATBKR010000186.1:0-2490 GCA_036555805.1 Hyphomicrobiaceae bacterium
GCCATCACCAGCCACGTGCCGCACCTCATCGCCTACAACATCGTCAACACCGCGCGCCACCTGGAGCGGGTGACGGACACCGAGGTGATCAAGTTCTCGGCCGGCGGCTTTCGCGACTTCACGCGCATCGCCGCCTCCGACCCCGTGATGTGGCGCGACGTGTTCCTCAACAACAGGGAGGCGGTGCTGGAGATGCTGGGCCGCTTCACCGAAGATCTTACAGCCCTGCAGCGCGCCATCCGCTACGGCGAGGGCGAGACGCTGCACCGGCTGTTCATGGAGGCGCGCGCGATCCGGCGCGGCATCGTCGAGGCTGGGCAGGACACGGCCGCGCCCGACTTCGGCCGCCGCCCGCCCCCGCGCCCGGGGTCAGACCCCTCGCCGCCAAGGCGGTCGGCAAAACACGAGGGTCGGCGCGAGGGGTCTGACCCCGGCAACGACGCATGACGACGGCAACGGGGTCAGACCCCTCGCACGAACAGTTGAGCAGAAATTCCGGCCGGTGTGGCGAGGGGTCTGACCCCGGACATGATCTCTGGGTGTTCGCCTACGGCTCGCTGATGTGGCGCCCGGGCTTCGCCTACGCGGAGGCGCGGCGCGCGCGCGTCACCGGCTACCGCCGCGGCTTCTGCATCTTCTCGGTGTACCACCGCGGGCGGCCGGAGCGGCTCGGGCTGGTGCTGGGCCTCGACCGCGGCGGCGTATGCGAGGGCGTCGCCTACCGCATCGCCGCAGCCGATGCCGCCGCGACGCGCGCCTATCTGCGGGCGCGCGAGCAGGTGAGCGGGGTCTATCGCGAGGCGCTCCTGCCCGTGGAGCTGGAGCTGCATCCGCCGGCGGAGGTTATGGCGCTCGCCTACATCGTGGAGCGCGCGCATCCCGCCTACGCCGGGCGGCTGCCGCTCCGCCTGCAGGCGCGCCTGATCCGAGGCGCCGAGGGGCGCTCCGGCGCCAACCTCGACTACCTCGTGAGCACGGTGCGGCACCTCCATGAGCTGGGCATCCGCGAGCGCGAGCTTGAGCGGCTGGTCGTCATGGCGGGGCCGCTCGCCGGCCGCCGCGCGCCGGCGCAGCAGACCAGCCCCTACGCCGCCGCTCTCCTGCGTGCTGAGCGGTGCCGCCCGCCGCCCGTGCGCCTGCCCGCCCGCAAGGCCGACTGGGCGCGCTTCCTCTATCGCCTGCACGCGATGGCGTGAGCGCGCGCGGCGCACCCTTCCGGAACGCGCTGCCGAGCCCCTTTGTCATACCGGGCGCGCGATAGCGCGCAACCCACGGTCACGCGCTCGGCGCTCACCCCCTTGTGCTGGGTCCCGGATATTGCGCTTCGCCCAATTCCGGGATGACAACACCGGGCAATCCCGGGCAGTGTCTATTCCTTCGGGAACGTGAGGCCCAGGTCGCGGTAGCGGGCGGGGTCGTCGCCCCAGCCTTCGCGCACCTTCACGAACAGGAAGAGGTGGACAGGGCGTTCCAGGATATCCGACAGCTCCTTGCGGGCTTCCATGGAAAGCTGCTTGATCATGGCGGCGCCCTTGCCCACCACGATCGCCTTCTGGCTGTCGCGCTCCACGTAGATGGTCTGCTCGATGCGGACGGACTTGCCCTGCTCCCGCCACGCGGTGGTCTCCACCGCGGACTGGTAAGGCAGCTCGTCGTGCAGGCGGTCGTAGATCTTCTCGCGCGTGATCTCGGCGGCGAGCACGCGCAGGGGCGCGTCGGAGACCTCATCGGCGGGGTAGTGCCAGGGGCCGGGCGGCACCGAGCGCGCAAGGTAGGCCTTGAGGTCGGCCACGCCGTCGCCGTCGAGCGCCGAGATCATGAAGGTGGCGGCGAACGGGATTCGCGCGTTGAGCCGGGCTGCGAGGTCGAGCAGCTCCGCCTTGCGCACGCGGTCGATCTTGTTGAGGGCGAGCAGCGGCGGCGTGCGCTGCTCGCCCGCTGCTGCGGCCAGCCTGGCCAGGATGCGCTCGACGTCGTCGTCGCCCCCCTTGGCGGCGTCGATGACGAGGAGCACGAGGTCGGCGTCGCCGGCGCCGCCCCAGGCAGCCTCCACCATCGCCCGGTCGAGGCGGCGGCGCGGCGCGAAGATGCCGGGCGTGTCGATGAAAACGAGCTGGCTCCGCCCCTCGATGGCGATGCCGCGCAGCGCGGCGCGCGTGGTCTGCACCTTGCGGCTGACGATGGCCACCTTGGCGCCGACCAGTGCGTTGACGAGCGTCGACTTGCCGGCGTTGGGCGCGCCGATCACGGCGATGAAGCCGCAGCGGGGCTCGGCTCCGGGCTCGGCCGGCTCGTCAGGCATCGGCGCCACGCTTCCACACGCCCTCGCGCGCGAGAAGCGCGGTGGCTGCGGCCTGCTCGGCGGCGCGCTTGCTGGCGCCCTCGCCGCGCGCGGGCTTGCGCCCCTTGATGCGCACCTCGGCGGTGAAGGTGGGCGCGTGGTCGGGGCCCTGGCGGTCTACCTCCACGTAGGCGGGCAGCTCCAGGCCC
>DATBKR010000187.1:0-7567 GCA_036555805.1 Hyphomicrobiaceae bacterium
GATCTCAAGGCCCATCATCTGGCCCACAAGACCTTCACCGATGTCGCCGCCCTCGACCAGACCATCCACGCCGTCGTCGACGATCTGAACCACGAGCGCAGCGCCGAACCGTTGGTCAACATCAGAATCTCTGCTTAGGCCGCAACGCCTGCAAGCCGCCCCGAAACCACTTGGTTCGGGTTTCTGTGCGCTCTCGCCTGTCGACGGGGGCGCCTTCTGCATGGGGCGGCGGCCAATTTCCGTGACCGGTTCAGGTGCAGCGTCTCGTTCGGCCTATTTATTTGGGGGCCCTTGGACCCGAGAGGACGACGACAAGGCGATCAGTTTGTTGAGTAGCCATCTCGCCAAGAGGAATACAGTAGAAAGCACCGTCGCTGTGGTTATGGCACTTGCCAAGAACCATGCGATGAACATTTGCAGCGCATACCCAAAATCAAAGGCACCAAATTCATTAATGTACTCCCCCTGGTTGTTGCGATCTATTGCTACGAATAGAACGTAAAGGCCGGACGCCATCCCCACAAAGTTGGCCGTCCACGCGATTGCATTGAGCCATCGCATTACTCACGCCCCCTCACTTGGATCTCGCCGATCCACGACCTCACCGCGTCGATGGCGTTGTTGCCGTCGACGTAGAGGTCGCTGTGGCGCCCGTTCGGGAACACCACCAGCTTGTGGGGCCCGGGCGCCAGCCGCGCGAGCTCCCGCCCCATAGCTACCGGCACCACGCCATCACGCTCCCCGTGCAGGATCAGCAGCGGGGCCCTGATCTTCGCGATGTAGCGCGTGGTCTCGTACCGGTCAGCCAGGAAGAGCCGCACTGGCAGGAACGGGTAGGCCTTCGCCGCCACGTCCACGATCGAGGTGTAGGGCGCATCGAGGATGACGCCCGCCAGCGGCAGCTCCGCCGCCAGTTGCACGGCGATCCCGGACCCCAGCGACTCGCCGTAGGCGACGATCGAGGAGGGCGGCACGCCCTCGCGCACCAGCGCGGCGTAGGCGAGGCGCGCATCGGCCACGTTGGCGGCCTCGCTGGGCGAGCCCGTGCTGCCGCCGTAGCCGCGGTAGGTCATCATGTAGACGCCCCAACCCTCGCCCATGAAGCGGGCGATGCGCGGCGCACGGATGGAAAGGCTGCCGCCGTTGCCGTGGAAATAGAGGATCGTCGGCCGCCCCGGCTGCGCCTTGCCGTACCAGGCGATGACGCGCGCGCCGTCCGGCGTCTCGATCGTGCGCTCCTCGACCGCGGCAAGCCCAACCTCGGCCGGCAGCGTGCGCTCACGGTCCGGGACATACATGAGCTTGCGCTGGCCCAGATAGCCGGCGAGACCCACGGCTCCGTAGAGGGCCGTCGCGCCGAGCACAAGCTTGATCCAGAAGGGCATGCCTGGCCTCTCGTATTGCTTCACTTGAGGGAGCCATCGCACTTGCGAAAGGTGGCCTCGAAGTGGCCAATAGCAAAATTGTAGCGGCCTGCGCCCGGTCCTAGAGTCTTCCGCCATGTCCGAGCAGCCCCTCGCCTCCGTCGGCGCCGAAAATGCCGTGATGCTGGTCCGCATTGTCGGAGCGGTCGCCATCGGTGCGCTGATCGGCATGGAGCGCACGTTCCACGCCCGGCCTGCGGGATTCCGCACGCACGCGCTGGTCTGCGCCGCCTCGGCGCTGCTCATGCTGGTCACGGTCTACCAGAACGAGTGGATGACGCAGGTGGCGCCGGAGGCGATCCGCACGGACCCGACGCGCATGGCCCAGGGCATCATGACCGGCATCGGCTTTCTCGGCGCCGGCGTCATCTTCAAGGAAGGGCTCACGGTTCGCGGCCTGACGACCGCCGCCTCGGTCTGGATCACCTCGGTCCTCGGCATTCTTGTCGGCATCGGCTTCTGGATGCCGGCGCTGATCGGCACCGTCGCCACCCTGGCCGTGCTCAGCGTGTTCCGCGTCATCGAGGACCGCATGCCGTCGGAGTTCTACGCCCACCACCACCTCCGCTTCCGGCGCGAGTCGGTGATGGACGAGGGCGAGGTTCGCAAGCTGGTCGGCAGCTACGGCTTTACCGTCATGCACCTGTCCTCGCGCCTGATCGACGAGGGCAATTTTTTCGAGTACCGCATGGTGATCCGCAGCCGCGCGCCGGGCCAGGCCCACGCCCTCGCCCAGCACCTCCTGAAGCTGCCCGAGGTCATCGAGTTCCGCATCTCCCCGACGGGAGACTGATTAGGTGTCAGCCCTCCGGGTCTGACACCGTTGCTCCGACGTCGGTTACGGAATGGTGTCAGACCCAGAGGGCTGACACCTCTACACGAGCTCGATCCGGAGCTCGCGGCCGAGCACCAGGGCGGCGCGCTGAAGGGTCTCCAGCGTGACGTTGCCGCCCTTCGGGTCGAGCAGCCGGTCGAGCTGGGCCCGGCTCGTCTCCATCAGCTCCGCCATCTTGTTCTTCGACAGCTTCTGCCTCTTCATCGCCTGATCAATCTGCCAGGCGATGACCTCCTTGATGGCGACGGCACGCAACTCCTCAAGCATGCCCTCTTCCGCGAGGAATTCGTCGACGGTGCCGCCCCAATGCGGATTCTTCCTTTTTTTGCTTGTCATTCAAGCATCTCCTTCATGCGCCCAAGCGCAACGTCAACGTCGGCCTTTGGGATCTTCCGCGTCTTCTTGATGAAACCATGCACGATACCGATGCGTCCGTGCTCGACGAAGAAAAGAACCCGCGCGATCCGGTTGCCGGAGAGATCGGCGCGCACTTCCGACAAGCCTTTGGCTATGGCCGTGCGAGGGGCATACCCACTGGCCACCGATACTGCAGGCGTTGGAGATCCTGGCCAATCGCCCTGCGGTCGTCGCGCGACAATGCCTTGAGCCAATCGCGCACCGGCTCGTTCCCGGTGGGGGTCCGGTAGAACACAACGGGGATCTTGTCCGGCATGGACGCTATGCATCATAGTTGATACATGTACTATATAAGGAGCATGCCTGCAAGTGCCCTGGCGTCAAGTCAGGCAGCAGCGGCCAGATCTTCCAACCGAGCTACGTCCACGGCCGCATGAGACACTAAAGACGTGCAGTGAATAGCGCAACACTGTCTATCAGCGCGGAGCCATGTTTACCGCCCGTTGCCGACAGCCGCGGTGTCAGACCGCCGGGTCTGACACCTACCGCCCCAGCTGCTCCTTCACCTTCGCCGCGAGCTGCGGCAGCGTGAAGGGCTTAGGGAGGAACGCGTAGTCCTCGCCGTCCTCCAGACTCTTCTTGAAGGCGTCGTCGGGGTAGCCCGAGACGAATATGAACTTGAGGTCGGGCTTGGACTTGCGCAACTCCTTCAGAAGCGTCGGCCCGTCCATCTCCGGCATGATCACGTCGCTCACCACAAGGTCCACGCGGCGCTGCTCGCGCTGCATCAGCTCCAGCGCCTCGGCACCGGTGCCGGCCTCCAGCACCTCGTAGCCCTGGCGCGACAGGGCCCGCGCCGCGAACGAGCGCACCACGTCCTCGTCCTCGACCAGCAGCACGCGGCCGGCGCCGGTGAGGTCGCGCGTCACCTCGGCCTTGCGGGCGCGCTGCGGCAGCTCCTCCTCGCTCTCGACGATGTGGCGCGGCAGGTAGATGCTGAACGTGGTGCCTCGGCCCATCTCGCTGTCGGCGAAGATGTAGCCGCCGGTCTGCTTGACGATGCCGTACACCGTCGAGAGCCCGAGCCCCGTGCCCTTGCCCACATCCTTGGTGGTGAAGAACGGCTCGAAGATGCGGCCGATCACGTCGGGCGGGATCCCGACGCCCGTGTCCTCCACCTCCACCAGCAGATACTCGCCTGCGGCGATGCCGAGGCCGGCGAGCTTCAGGCTCTCGCGCTCGGACACGTTGCGCAGGCGGATGGTAAGGCGCCCGCCGTCGGGCATGGCGTCCCTGGCGTTCACCGCCAGGTTGATGATCACATGCTCGAACTGCGTCTTGTCGGCCTTCACGTGCCACAGGTCGCGGCCCGGCAGGATCTTGAGGGCGACCTTCTCGCCCAGCGCCTTGTTGAGGAGTGCGGAGAGGTCGGTGAGCAGCTCGCCCAGCTCCAGCACCTCTTCCTGCAGCGTCTGGCGCCGCGAGTAGGCGAGCAGCTGCCGCACCAGGCCCGCGGCGCGATTGGCGCTGCTCTTGATGTTCATGATGTCGCGGTAGGCGGGGTCGGTCGGCCGGTGCGTCTGCAGCAGCAGGTCCGAGAAGCCGATGATGGCGGTCAGCACGTTGTTGAAGTCGTGCGCCACGCCGCCGGCCAGCTGCCCCACCGCTTCCATCTTGTGGCTGTGCGCGAACTTCAGCTCCAGCTCTTTCTGCTCGGTGGCGTCGATGGCATAGAGGATGGCACCCGCGCGCGAGCGGGCGCCGGTGCCGAGGGGGCCGACGTAGAGGCGGCGCGCGAACTCGCGCTCGGCGCCGAAGAAGACCTCGACAGGGCTGGCTCCCGTCCGCCCCGAGCAGGCGCGCTGCAGCGCCCGTGCCAGCTCTTCGTGCGCGCGCTCGTCCGAGACGGGCGCCAAGTCCTCCACCGTCTCGGGCGCGCCGTCCTCGCCCAGGAACATGCGCATGAAGGCAGGGTTGGCATCGAGGATGCGGCCGTCGGGGCCGAGCGTGGCGATGCCGAAGGGCGCAGCCTGCACGGTGCGCGCCAGCTGCGCCTCGCCCGGTGCGCGCGCCTTCTCGTGCTGGCTCTCGCCGCGGTCGAGCACCAGGATGGAGAGGACGCCGCGCGTGCCATGCCCGCGGCAGACGAGATGCACCGGCAGCGCCCGGCCGTCCTCGCGCAAGAGGTCGAGATCGAGCCGCGTCACCCGGCCGGCGCGGCCGGCCCCGCGGATGAGCGCGGCGCCGTCGGACGAGACCACATCCGCCAGCGTCAGGGCGCGTCCGAGCTCGGGCCGCAGCCCCAGCCACTGGGCGAGCGTGCTGTTGATATGCGCGATACGCCCGTCCGCGGCCACCGCCAACAGGCCCTGCGGCAGGTCGTCGTAGAGCGAGAGCATCGCCCTGAGACTGCTCACCGTCTCGATCTCGCGCGTGCGCTCGCGCGTAACGTCACGCACCTGCCACAGCGTCAGCGGTGTGTCCTGTCCGCGCCCCGCCGGCGCCGGATAGGCGTGCACCGACACCTGCAGCCAGCGGCCCGCCTGGCTGTCAAGCGCGCCTGGGCCGACGTAGAACTCCTCCTCGCGCGGCTCGCCGCGGTCGGCGGCGCGGTTGAGCCGATAAAAGGCCTCCGTCGACAGGGGATCACCTGCGAACAGCTCCTCCAGCGTGGCCTGGCGGCCGGAGCGTGTACCGGCCAGCCGCCGCAAGGCGTGGTTGCGATAAAGAACGGCGCCGGTGCGGCTCACGATCTGCAGGCCGCTGTCCAGGCCGTCGGTGACCGTCTTGACGATGTCCGCCTCTGTCATGCGCTCGCTGAGGCGCAGGAAGCCCGACAGCAGTCCGAACACCAGGAACACCCCGGCCGCAGCCAGCAGCGCGAGCAGGCCCAGCCCGAACGGCTCCGCCAAGTTGCCGGCCCTGAACGGGGCGGCACCCGGACCGCCCACCGTCCCCAGCACGAAACCGAGTGCGAGCAGGGGCACGCCCGCTCCCGCTGCGCGTGCAACGGAAGCCAGCCCCGAGGCCCCCGATGGTGCCCTGATTCTGGCCATGCGCCAGAATCTTAGCTGATTCTGGGTTGCAGACGCCTGTAGCCCTTGCAGGAGGAGGCCCAGATTTGCACGCATATACACGTCTGAGGCTGTGACAACATTGCCAGACTCGCCAAACGTATGGCGTCTGACCGTTGCGGTGGTTGCCGTTCGCGCTTACAGAGGAGGGGCCAATAGGGTTAAGATGCGATGAAGAGCGCAACCTGTCCCACAAGCAACCATAAGATCGGCAGACAGGCGTCGTTCGAGCGCGGACGGCAACGAGAAGCGGGCGCAGTGCGCCATCGAGGGTAGTTTCAGGGCCGTTTTCGCAGAGGTGCTGGCACATGGACGGGCTCGTGTGGGAGGTCCTGAGATGGCTGCTGTGGGCGCTCCTGCTCGCCGCAGCCGTACTTGCCGGGCTGTGGAGCTATCGGGTGGCGACCACGGGCGATACCAGCCTTAGCTTCGCCTGGCTGTTCCCGCCGCGTCCGGAGCCGCGTCTGGGCGTCATGGAGCAGGCGCGGGTGGACGCGCGGCGCACGCTCGTGCTCATCCGCCGCGACGACGTGGAGCACTTGATCATGACCGGCGGGCCGGTGGATGTTGTCATCGAGACCGGCATCGCGGCGCAGCGGGACGAGGCGCTCGTGGTCGGCCCCGAGCGCCAGGAGCCGGAGCCGCCGGTCTTTGCCCGCAAGTCCCGCGGCTTCGGGCAGGCCGTCAACGAGTGAGCAGTTCCGCCCTGCGGCCGCCTGAACCGCCGCAGGGCCTTCCCCGGTGAGCGTCGCCTTGTGTCGATAATCTACGCGAGGGCATTGGCCGTTGTGTTGCTCGGTCTGGTGCTGACGCAGTTCGCGGCGGCCACGCGCCTGTTCGCGCAGGTCCCGCAGCCCGCGCCGGCCGCCGGTGCCGCGAAGCAGCCCGACGCGGCATCTCCCGTCCTGCCCGCCCAGATCAGCGCCACGCTCAGCAAGGCGGCCTCTTCCCTGGGCGACGTCGAGAAGGCCCTGCAGCACCTGTCCGAGATGGAGGGCGACCTCGCCGGTCTGCGCGCCAAGGTCGAGGAGGTCCTGGAGGAGACGACCGAAACCGCCGATACGCTGAGGCCGCAGCTGGCCGCGGTCAGGTCGCAGATCGAGAAGCTGGGCCCCGCGCCCGCCAAGGACGCCCCGCCGGAGGCCGCGGAGGTGGCGGCCGAGCGTGCCCGCCTGTCGGCGCTGGCCGCCGCCTACGACGGCGCCATCAAGACGTGCGAGCTCACCTGGGTGCGGGCGCGCCAGATGATCGAGCGCATCACCGAACTGCGCCACGCGCTCTTCGCCAAGAACCTGATGGAGCGCCTGCCGAGCCCGCTCACGCCCGGCACCTGGCGGGAGATCGCCGCCCGCGCTGCCAGCGTGCACTACCAGTTCACGGCCTGGGGCACGCACTGGTGGAGCATGGCGCGCGAAAAGCAGAGCACGCTGGCGCTGCTGCTGGGCGGCACCGCAGTGCTCTTCGTTGTGCTGAGGCTCGCCTTCCGCAAGGCCACCAACCGGCGCGGGCTGCGGCGCGAGCCGCCGCTCCCCACCTTCTTCGAGCGCGCCGTCTCGGCCTTCTGGGTGGCGGCGCTGCGCATCCTGCCGGTGCTGATCGCCGGCTTCGTTTTCTACATCGGCCTGGACGCCATCGACCTCGTGCAGCCGAACCCCTGGGGCCGCCTGGTTCCCACCGCGCTCAAGGGCGTGATCGTGTTCGCGGCCATCTCGGCGCTGGTGCGGGCGGTGCTGGCGCCGTCGGCCCCGCAGTGGCGGCTGGTGCCGCTGGCCGACCGTCCCGCCCGGCGCGTCGCCTGGCTGCTCAGCGCCATCGCCGCGGTGTACGCCCTCGACGGCGTGCTGACCGAGGTGTGCCGCGCCTTCTACGTGCCGCTC